>JAIOXV010000027.1 GCA_021741465.1 Paracoccaceae bacterium | reverse complement strand
GCCACATCGGTTCGGCCGGGGTTGTTCAGGTAAATCACCCGCCGCCCCGCCTTTTCCGGCGTCACAAGATCGATGGAGCGCAGCACATGGTCGCGCAGGTCCTTATAACGCCAGACCACAGGCACCGATTGCGACTTGGGCTCCCATGGCTCGATCTTGTTGGCGACGGTCCAAAGGGCGCCGGTGTGGTGCTTGTCCAAGTCGTCGTAATAGGCCAGAAGTTCCGGCGTGTCTTCGACATTGGCCCGACCGATGACATCTTCCCGGTGGTTTTCGTGCGCTTTGGCCATGAGGACGGCTCCTGTGTTGAGGATGCGTTTCCGGGGGGCAGTTTGGCGCGGTTGATTTTCGATGGCAAGCAAGATTTTCGAAAATCTTGGAATTGCCAAACACAAAACCCCGCGCCATACTGGCCTGATAAGGGGTCTTTATTCATGACGCTTGCCGAAAAAGCCTATGACAGCTTGCGCCGTGACATCGTCAGCGGCGCGTTGAAGCCCGGCGCACCCTTGCGGATGGCGCAGCTTTCGCAACGCTATGACATGGGCTTTTCCCCCCTGCGCGAAGCCTTGAACCGCTTGCAGGCCGAGCGGCTGGTGACCTCGGTCGCGCTGAAGGGGTTTTCGGTGGCCCCGCTGTCGATGGACGAGATGTGGGATGCCACCAACACCCGCGTCTTGATCGAATCTCGCGCGCTGCGGCTTTCGATCGACCTTGGGGGCGATGAATGGGAAGCGGGCATCGTGGGCAGCCTGCATGCGCTTTTGCTGCAAGCCGCGCGCGGCACCGTAACCGAAGAGGACGCCCGTGCCTTGGAAAGCCGCCACCATGCCTTTCATGCGGCCTTGCTTGGCGCCTGCAACTCGGGCTGGTTGCTGGAGTTTTTCCAGCGGCTTTATCTGGAAAGCGAACGCTACCGCCATCCGATGCTGGCCCCCCGCCCGGGCGAGCCCGCCCGCGATGTGCAGGCCGAACATGAGGCCTTGGCCAAAGCGACGCTTGCGCGCAACGGCGATCTTGCTTGTGCGCTTTTGGCAGATCATTATCGCCGCACCGCCCAAAGGCTGGAAAGTTTGATGGCCCCCGTGGCTGCGGCGGAATAGGGCTGGATTGATTCCGGGCAGGCAGGGGCATAGGCTGCACTCATGTTAACGCAAAAGATGAAATATGCGCTGAAGGCGCTTTTGGTGCTGGCAGATGAGGCGGCCCGCCCAGTGCCCGAGGCCCTGACCATCGAAGAGGTTGCCCGGCGCGCAGGCACGCCCAAGCGTTTCTTGGAACATATCCTGCTGGAAATCCGCAATGCCGGCGTGATCCGCTCGACCCGGGGGCGCGCAGGCGGCTACAGCCTGCTGAAGCGGCCGGCAGATATCTCCATCCCCGAACTTCTGCGCACCATTGATGGCCCGATCGCCCCCCTGCCCTGCCTGTCGCGCAGCGCCTATCAGCGTTGCGAAGACTGCACGGACGAGGCCACCTGCCGCATTCGCCGGGTCTTTGCCGAGGTGTTCTATTCCTACCTTGTCATCATCGAATCCCTGACACTGGAAGACATGCTGCGCGCAGATGGCCTGTTGCCGGAGCTGGTCGATCAGCCCGGCTGACCCCGGCGCAAGGCAAGCGGCAAAAGCAGCATCAAGATCCCGATCCGGGCAAGGTGGTGCAGTGCGATGAAGGCCGGGTCATGGCCAAGGGCAAGGCCTATTGCGGCCATTGCCTCAACCCCGCCCGGGGCGAAGGCCACCCACAGTTGGCCTAGGGGCAACCCGGTCAGCCCCGCGGCGACAAGCGCGAAACCCAGCGACACCGCGGTTGATACCGCTCCGGCCAAAAGCGTTGCGGCCAGATTTCGGCCCAGATCGGCCCGGGTCAGGCCAGAAAACCGGGTGCCGATCACGGTGCCGGTCAGGCAAAAGGCCGCAAAGAGGGCCTGGGGCGGCAAGAGCCCGGTCGCCAGACCCGTGGCATGTGCAAAGCCCGAGATCACAAAACCCGCCACCAGCCATGCAGCGGGCAAGCCCAGCCGCGACAGGCCCGCGCCCGCCAGCGCCCCCGCCACCGCCAGAACCGCCAGCGGCACAAGCGCCATCCCCCCCGGCCCGGCGGCCAAAGGGGTGGCAGATCCGGCCAGCCCTTGCACCAAGACCGGCAGCAAGGTGGCCAAAAGGAACAGCCGCATGCTTTGCACGACAAGAACCGCCGTGACATCGGCATTGCGCTCTTCGGCGATGGCCAGCGCATAAGACATGGTTCCGGGGCTTGCCGACAATAGCGCTGTTTCGCGCCCCTGCCCCGCCACGCGGCCAAGGATCGCCGCCCCGACCGCCAGCGTTGCGACAAGCGACAGCGCCAGCAATGCAAGGCTCAGCGCCCATTGTTCCAGATCGTGCAAGATTGCCGGACCAACGCCGCTGCCCAAGGACAGCCCGATCCCCAAAAACCCGATGTTTCGCAGCCCATTCGGCACGGCCAGCCGCCACCCGGCCCAGGCCCCCGCCGATACCGCCAGACTTGCCCCGATCAACGCCGCGACTGGAAGGCCCGCAACCTGTGCGGTCAAAGCCCCGGCCAACCCGACAAGGGCTGCCCGAAGCATTGGCATTTGCGACGCAAGACGGCTCATGCCTTATCAGCAGCTCCTTCGCCACGCCGGCGGGGGCGGCCCCGCCACCACGGCCCAATGACCACCCCCATAGACAGCGCATAAAGCAGATAGCTTTCCCATGTGGACAGCAATATCCCCCAATCCCCGCCCGAAATGGACAAGGCCCGCCGCAGATTGTCTTCGAAAAGCGCGCCCAGAACAAAGCCCAGGATCACCGGCGCCAAGGAAAAATCCAGCTTGCGCAACAGCCAGCCCATGCAGCCCAGGGCGATGATCATGTAAAGATCAAACGGATTGCCCACGATGGTATAGATGCCGATGAAGGCAAGAATGGCGATCAACGGCGTCAGATAATGCTGCGGAATGGTCAAAAGCCGCGCGAAAAGCCCAACCATCGGCAGGTTGATGACCAAAAGCGCGACATTGCCAATATACATTGACGCAATCAGGCCCCAGGCGATTTCGGGGTGCTGCGAAAACAGCTGCGGTCCGGGGGTGATATTGAACATCAAAAGCGCGCCCAACAGGATCGCCGTGGTGCCCGAGCCCGGAATCCCCAAGGTCAGCATCGGAACCATCGCCCCCCCGGCCGAGGCATTGTTTGCAGCCTCGGGTGCGGCAAGGCCACGGCGATCGCCTTGGCCGAACATCTTGTCATCTGGCGCCGCCATGCGCCTTTCTACCCCGTAGCTTACCGCCGAGGCCACCGAAGCCCCGGTTCCGGGCAAGACCCCAACGATGAACCCGATCAGCGAGGCCCTGACCAAGGTCCAGCGCACATAGAGGATATCGGCCCAACTTACGAAGGTGCGGTCCACGGGGATGGATTTCACCGCCCCCCGCGCCTGTTGTTCAACCAGATGGAACAGCTCGGCCATGCCGAAAAGCCCGATCACCACCACCAGAAAATCAATCCCCGAAAGAAGATCTGGCACGCCGAAGGTGAAGCGCATGACGCCGGTGTTGCTGTCCACCCCGATGGTGGCCAGCATCAACCCCAAGACCGCGCCGATCAATGTCTTGATCGGATTGGCCCCGACCAAAGAGGCCAGCGTGGCAAAGGCAAAGATCATCAGCGCCACATAGTCCGAGGGCTGAAACCCCACACCAAACTGCGCCAGCAAAGGGCCAAAAGCCGTCATCAACACAACGGCAACTGTGCCGCCGATGAACGACGCCAGCGCAGACAGCGACAGCGCCTTGCCCGCCTGGCCGTTGCGCGCCATCGGGTTGCCATCCAGTGTCGTCATCACCGCCCCCGCGTCGCCCGGGACGTTCAACAAGATGGACGAGATGCGCCCACCATATTCTGCACCATAGTAAATGCCGGCCAGCAGGATCAGCGCCGATTCCGGCGGAAACCCAAGCGAATAAGCAATGGGCAACAAGATCGCCACACCATTGATCGGGCCGATCCCCGGCAAAGCCCCGATCAGCGTGCCGAAAAAGCAGCCGAACAGCACCAACATCAGGTTGAAAGGTTGCAACGCGACGGAAAAGCCTGTCGCAAGGCCGGAAAAGACTTCGGTCATGGGCGTTCTCCGTCAAAAACCGGGAAGGGGGCCGTCGGGCAGGTTCAAATCAAGCAACCCTGCGGAAATCACATAGCCGCCCACACCCATGCCAAACCCAAAGGCCAAAGCCCCGCGCCAACTTGCCCCCAACATGCGGGAGTTCAGGGCAGCAAAGGCAAAGGTGGCCAGAATGAAGCCAAGCGGCTTGAACAGCAGCGCATAGCCGATCAGCAGCCCCAGCATCGCCAAAAGCCGCAGCGCCGAAGGCTGGGTCAGATCGAAGCCGGCCGCATCGGGCCGCCACAGCAGAAGGGCAAGGCAGATCAGCATCACAAGGGCCAAAAGCTGGGGCCAGCTTTCCGGGCCAAGCGGATCATATTGAAACGGGGCCTTGATGGTGTTCAACGCGATCCAGCCATAGATCAGCACGATGATGCCAAGGGCCGCCGCGAAAATGCGGTCAGACATGTAAAACCTCTTGAATGCGGCAGGCCGCAGAAGACAGATCGGCCAAGCGCCCCACCCAGCGGCGCAAGGCCACCGGGTGACGCGCTCACCTGACAAGGATCAGTTGGCGGGCATCAGGCCGGCTTCGACGGCCAGCGTTTTCAGCGTATCGGCCTGCGCCCGCACCGCTGCGTCAAAGGCGGCACCGGCAAGCGGCAGCGGGAAGAGGCCCTTTTCAGCCTGCACCTTCTGGAACCCCGCATCGGCATGGGCGGTGGTGAACATCGCGACCCATGTTGCATAATCGGCGTCCGATACATTCTTGCCCAGATAATAGCCGCGCATGATCGGCCAGACCGCATCAACGCCCTGTTCCTTGGCGGTGGGAACCTCGGCATAGGGTGCCGGCAGGCGTTCTTCCGACAGCGCGGCCAGAATGCGCAAGCTGCCATCCAGATGCGCGGCCATTTCCGCCATGTCGCCGGTATAGACCTGAATGGCCCCGCCCAAGAGCCCGGCCAGCGCCTCGCCACCGCCATCAAAGGCGGCATAGCGCATGGCCTTTGGATCTGCTCCGGCGGCCTTGGCAATCAGCGCGGCCTTCATCCAGTCTTGTGAGCCGACCGAACCGCCCGCCCCCAACACGACCGAAGTCGGATCGGCAGACATCGCCGCCATCAGGTCGGCCAGCGTTTGAAACGGGCTGTCCGCCTTGACGATCACCGCGCCGTAATCCACCCCTGCACCGGCCAGCCAGCGCGCGTCATCCAGCGAATATTCGCCGTATTTGCCCACCAGAAGGTTCAGGATCGAACCGGTGGAAAAGGCCACCAGCGCATTGGGGTCATCGGTCCGGCTGGTGTTGAATTCGTTGAAGGCGACCGCCCCGATGCCGCCGGGCATGAACGTTACCTCCAGCGCGCGGGGCAACATCGCCTCCATGCCGGTCTGCACCACGCGGCAGGTCAGGTCAAAGCCGCCACCCGGCTTTGCCGGGGCCACGCATTCGGGCTTGGTAATTTCGGCCATCGCAGTGCCGGCAAGGCCAAGGCCCATCATGGCAGCCAGAATCACTGTGGTTTTGTTCGACATCGTGCGTCCTCCTCAAGCGCTGGAAATGTCAGTCTTTCTTGCCGTCTCGCGGCGCGTCTTCGGCGCATCTAGGTCGCGTCTTGGGCGCTTTGTGCCGGGGCGGGGTTTTGCAGACATAAAGACCCAAGCTGTCACGAAGCTTTCATCTTGCGGCCAACTGGTCATAATTGCGCGCAGAGTGCTGCGGTAAATGGTGACGGATCCGAAGGGGCGGGCAAGTGCGGGTTCTGGTTGTAGAAGATGCCGAAGATGTGGCCGAAGCCGTCGCCATCAGCTTTGCCCGCCGCGGCGATGCGGTGGACCGCGCCGCCACATTGGCCGATGCACTGGGCTGCATCGCCGCGCAAAGCTATGATCTTGCGATCCTTGACATCGAATTGCCCGACGGCAGTGGCATCGAGGTGCTGCACGCCCTGCGTGCGGCGCGCAAATCCACCCCGATCCTGATGCTGACAGCCCGAGGCGAAATTGAAGAGCGGGTTGCCGCACTGGACGGGGGGGCTGACGATTACATGACAAAGCCGTTCGACCTGCGCGAAATGCAGGCGCGTGTCCGTTCACTGGTGCGGCGCGTTCAGGGCCAGGCTGACAGCACGCTGGTTTTCGGCCCGCTCCAGTTTGACCCGGTGCGCCAAAGCGCCAGCCTGTCGGGCCGGCCGCTTGTGCTGACGCGCCGCGAGGTTTCGCTTTTGGACACGCTTTTGGCCCATCAGGGTTGGCTCGTGCCGAAAGAACGGATCTTCGAGCGGATGTTCGGCTTTGATGATGATGAAGTCGGGCTGAACGCGGTGGAAATCCAGATCACCCGGTTGCGAAAGAAACTGGAGGGCAGCGGCGTGGTGATCCGCACCCAGCGCGGCCTTGGTTATCAGTTGGCGCTGGATGATTAAGCCCCTGCCCCCCGAACCACAGCCCGCGCCGCAGCAAATCGATCCGATTTGCGACGAAAAAAATGGCGCCAAAGCTGGCGCAGCAACCGATGAAACGGGGCGGCTTGGCACAGCTCCTACGACGGCGGCCATGTCGCTGACCCGGCGCTTGACCCTGCTTTTGGCAATGTTTCTAAGCGTGGGCGGCGTGGTGATCGCCCTGCTTGCCGCGTCTTATGGACGGCAGGCGGCGGAACAAACCTATGACCGGCTGCTTTTGGGCGCGGCCGGCCAGATTGCGGCCGCGATCAGCGTGCAGGATGGGCAGATCATCACAAATTTGCCGGTTTCGGCCTTTGAACTTTTGGCCCAAGCCCCTGACGACCGGCTGTTTTATGCGGTGATAGACCCCAAGGGCGGGCTGGTGACGGGCGATGATCTGGCCTTTCCCCAAGGCCGCGGCACGCGGTTCTTTGATGGTGTGGATCAGGGCGAAGCCACGCGTTTCGTGGCGTTGGAGCGAATTTTCGCAGAGCGTGGGTTTGCCGGGGTGGTCACCGTGGTTGTTGGCCAAACCGCGCTGGCGCGCGCAGATCTGGCGGCCGAGATCACCCGCAACGCGCTGGCAATCTCGGCGCTGGCGGGGGGGCTTTTGGTGCTGCTGGCGGTTCTGGTTACACGCGCGGCCCTTGGTCCGCTGCGGTCGATCGAGGCGGCGCTGATCGCGCGCGCGCCGCAGGATTTGACGGCACTGAACCTGCCCGTCCCGCGCGAGATTGCCCGGTTGGTGGCAGCGCTGAATGGCTTCATGTCCCGGCTGGACCGGACGATGTCGATGAACAGCCGCCTTTTGGCCGATGCCTCGCATCAGATCCGCACCCCGATTGCGGCGCTGCGCGCGCAGGCCGAACTGGCCGCGGACGAGCCCGACCCGGCACGCCTGCGGCGCATTGCCGGGCGCATCCATGCCCGCGCGATTGATCTGACGCGGCTGACCGAACAGATGCTGTCGCGCGCGATGATCATCCACCGCGCAGATGCCGCCGCCCAAACGCTTGTCGATCTGCGCGATGTGGCGATGGATGCCGCAGAGGAGGTGGGCGATGCCCAACCCAACCGCCGCCGCGATCTGCGGCTGGATCTGCCCGACACCCCGGTTCTGGCCATGGCCGACGATCTTTCCTTGCGCGAGGCTGCAAAGAATCTGGTGATGAATGCCTTGATCCATGGCAAGCCGCCGGTGCGCATTCAGGTGCGCGGCGAAACCTTGGGCCCGCACCATCTGGCTGTGGTTGCGGTGCAAGATGCAGGGATGGGCCCCTTGGCCCTGCCTGCAGGCAAAGGCCCGCCCAAGGCGATGGGATCAAGCAAGGGCACGGGTCTTGGACTGCAAATCGTGCGCGCCGTTGCCGCGGCCCATGGCGGCGTTTTGGCAACCCGCAAGGGGCCCAACAGCTTTGAAGCCGCCATCGAACTGCCCGCCGCGACACGCCCTGAAAAAGGCGCCACACGATGACCCAGAGACATGAAATAAAACGATTTCTGACAGTTGCCATCGCTGCCGCGTTGCTTTTGCTGCCGCCCATGCCCACCCATGCCGATGCCCAACCCGAAGCAATCGCGCGGTATGGCGACCCTGACGCGCAGCCACAGATGGTCTTGCGCGGCGCCACCGACATCAAAACCTTCGGCCCGGTGGTCGAGGCCTTTGCAGCCCGCGCGCCGGGCCTTGGGATCACGCTTGAACAATGGAACTCGATCGACCTTTACGACCGCACGCTAAAGGACTGTCGCGCCGGGCGACCGGGGGCCGATCTGGTGATTTCGTCGGCCATCGACCTGCAGGTCAAGCTGGTGAACCTGGGCTGCGCCGCACCCCATGTTTCTGCCGCAACCCAAGCCCTGCCCGCCGACCGCAACTGGCGCGACGAACTCTTTGGCGTCACCCAGGAACCGGCCGTCATGGTCTATAACCGCAGGCTTTTGCCCCCGGCTTTGCGCCCAAGATCGCGCTTTGATCTGCTGGATCTTCTGCGGCAGACAGACACGCCTTTTGCGGGCGGGCGCATCGCAACCTATGACATTCAAGCCTCGGGCGTGGGCTATCTTTTCGCCTTTGTCGACAGCCGACAGGCATCGACCTTTGGCAGCTTGATCGAGGCGTTTGGCCGCTTGGACGCGGTTGCGACTTGCTGTTCGGCCGAAATCATTCAAGGCGTTCGCAGCGGGCAATATCTGATGGCCTATAACGTTCTGGGCTCTTACGCGCTGGATCTGGCCGCACAATACCCTGAACTCGAGGTGGTGGCGCCCAGCGATTATGTGCTGGTTTTGTCGCGGGCAGTCATGGTGCCCAAAGGCGCACGGCTTGGCGCCGCGGCGGGCGCGCTGGTGGATTTCTTGCTGTCGCCGCAGGGGCGCGACGTGCTGTCGGACAATCATCTGATCGTCGAAATCGGCATTGAACGTGACATCCCCTTTCCATCGGAAAGCGTGGCAGCCCTGCGGGTTATACCGCTGTCACCAGTTCTGCTGTTAGGCCTTGACCGGCAAGAGCGCGGCCGCTTTGTCGATGCCTGGATGACGGCTTTCGATTTGCCAATCGCGCCTTGAACGCCCCCTTTTGGCGCGGGGCTTTGTGGCAAAGGCCATTTACGCCTGCAAGGCAAAGCAAATACCCAAAGGTGCGGCGAACCGGGTAGGTGCTTTGGGCACAGCGGCAAACAACACCGATTGAAAGCAACCCTGCGCGAAAGATAGCGCCTCGCAGCGAAAGCCCGCATTCCCTTGCCCTGCGCCTTGGCGCCAGGGTGATCGGCAAGGGATTGAATGGCAAGGGTGGGCCCCGTTGAAACGTTTTGCACGGGGGTTTGTGCCGTATGCTGGCATTGTGCTGGCAGCAACTCTTGCGCTGACGGGCGCTGAACCGGCTGCCACGCAGCCCGAAAGCCTGATCGGCGTTGCCTCGGTAATTGATGGCGATACCATTGAAATCCATGGCCAAAGGATCAGGTTGGAAGGGATTGATGCCCCGGAAAGCCGCCAAAGCTGCACCAGCCTTGACGGCAAGGCTTGGCCCTGCGGCAAAGCGGCTGCCTTTGCGCTTTCTGACAAGATCGGCCAAGCGGTCGTCACCTGCCAAAGCCATGGCAAAGACCGTTACAAGCGCGTGCTGGCCGTCTGTTTCAAAGGCGCGCAAGACCTGAGCAGCTGGATGGTGCAAAACGGCTGGGCCGTGGCCTATCGCAAATATTCGACCGCCTATGTCGATGACGAACAGGCGGCCAATGACGCGCGCGCAAACATCTGGTCAGGCAATTTCGAAATGCCGTGGGCGTGGCGCAAAGCGCATTGATCGCGGCGCGCTTACCGATGGCGGCGGGAAAAGGCCGGCCGGCATCTTGGGGCTAAAGGCCTGCCAGCCATAAATAAAGAGGCAAACCCACCATGATGTTGAAAGGAAAAGTCACCCCCAGCGCCAGGGTCAGGTAAACCCCGGATTCAGCCCTTGGCAGGGCGACGCCCATCGCGGCGGGAACCGCGATATAGGACGCCGAAGCCGCCAGCACAGCCAGCAAGAACCTGTCTCCAACCGGCAGTCCCCCGGCATGGGCCAGCGCCAAAGCCACCAGTGCCCCCAGCAGCGGCATCAGCATGCCAAAGCCAAAAAGCCCTGCCGATAGCAGGTGGCGATTGGCAATCAGGCTGCGCCCCGCCGAAAGGCCCATATCCAGCAAGAACAGGCACAAGACGCCGGTAAAGGGGATCACCACGAAGGGGGCAATCATCTCCATCCCCTTGGTGCCGGTTGCGGCACCGATGGCAAAGGATCCGACCAGCAACAGGATAGAGCCATTGGCCAAAAGGTCGCGATAAAGCTCGGAACCGGCCTGCCCTTCGCCGGAAAACCGATGGGCCAGCCACAGGGCCGACAGGATTGCCGGCACCTCCATCGCTGCGGCGGTGGCGACCATATAGCCGCTGAAGGCAATGCCCGTCAGCTCCAGCAGGCTGCTGGCCGCAACAAAGGTCACAATCGAGATTGATCCGTAATGCCCCGCCACCGCCGCCGCATTCACGCTATCCAGCCGGGTCATCACCCGCAAAAGACCAAAAGCCACGAAGGGCAGCGCGAAGGACAGGGCCACCCCAAGACCAAGGGTTATGACCATCTCGGTATGAAGCCCGGCCGCCGCAAAACTGTGCCCGCCTTTGAACCCGATCGCCAAAAGCAGGTAGATCGACATCAGTTTTGCCGCCCCATCCGGGATCGAAAGATCGCTGCGCACGATCGCCGCCGTCAGACCAAGCACAAAAAACAAGATGGTTGGCACCAGAAGGTTGCCTGCCAGGCCTTCAAGGATATGGGACATCGGGTCTCTCCGGGTTTGTTCAGCGCCGGGAATGCCCCTGCCCCGGCAATAGGTAAAAGACTTGTTTTAAATCTTTTACATAGTATGAAACTATGTATGCGCCCAACACTACGACAGCTTGAATATATCGTCACTGTGCACCGGCTGGGTCGGTTTGGCCTTGCAGCAGAGCTTTTGAACGTCAGCCAGCCCAGCCTGTCAGCCCAGATAGCGGCGGTCGAGGCAGAGCTGGGCTTGCGCCTGTTCGAGCGCGGCCGGGGCGGCGTTCAGACAACCGCCAAGGGCGAGGATTTCATTCTGCGCGCGCAAAAGATCTTGTCTGAGGTCGAAGATTTGCGGTCCCACATGGCGGGCGAGACGCCCTTTTCCGGGCGGCTGCGCCTTGGGGTCTTGCCATCAATCGGGCCTTACCTGCTGCCTCAGGTCGTCAAGGAACTGCACCAGCTGCACCCCGACCTGCGCATCGCCGTGCGCGAGGAAAACACGCGCGATCTGGAACTTGGGCTGAAGGTGGGCCGATTTGATGCCATCATTTCCACGCCCGAAGACCATCCCAATACCCGGCAAGTGCGGCTGTTCAACGAAAGCCTTTGGGTGGCGGTTGCCTTGGACGACCCTTTGGCAGACCCGGAATGCGCTGCAACCGCGCAGGCCTTGGCAGGGCGGCAGTTGTTGACGCTGGACAACAGCCACCGCTTGTCACGCATTGTCTATGCGCTTGCGGCGCAGATCGGCGGGCTGGTGTCTGACGATTATGAAGGCACCAGTCTGGATTCCATCCTGCTTATGGCGGCGACGGGCAGCGGAGTTGCTATTCTTCCGGCCTTGTTTGCCAAAAGGCTTGCGATGTATCGCGAAGAAGTCATTGTCAAACCGCTGCAGATCGCCGGGGCAGATCGCGACATCGCCTTGATGTTTGGCCGCGATGCCAAACTGGATATCAGCCAGGATCTTCTGGCAGCCAAATTGCGCGCGGCGGCAAAGAACCTTGGCTTTGGGTGATGTGGTTATTCGCGACGGCTGCACTTTTCGTGGTGCCGCACGGACAAAGACATGATCCCGACATCGCATCAAGCCGCGCAGTCATGCCCTATTTTACATTTCGTGACCGGCGCATGATAAATTTGGATTAGAACATTTTTGCACCAAATCAATGATTTTTATCCCCGGAAATCCCGAAAAATAAGGGGAAAATGGCGGCTGAACACCCAAAAATCCCTTAGAATCCGAATTGACAAGCCGTTAACCATTGGGCGATAAGGCCAAATAAGGTGCAGTTTTAATTTGGCGCAAAAGACCCCACGCGGCGTTTTCTCAAAAGCCAATGGGGCGAACCACGTAGCCGCAAATCGGCGTGACTACCGGGGGCCGTGTGGCGCGAATGCTAGAAGTGCAGGGTCTTGGCTCTCCAATCATTGGTGACTCCGTTGCGGCAAAACGCCTGCGGATGACCGTTGAAATGGTTGCCCCCTCCAATTCTCCGGTGCTTATCAATGGGCCGACGGGGGCTGGAAAGGAACTTGTCGCGCAAGAGCTTCACCGGCTCAGCGAACGCAAAGGCGAGTTGATCGCCCTGAACTGCTCTGCGATCCCGACCGAGCTTTTGGAAAGCGAACTTTTTGGATTTGAGCGCGGCGCGTTTACGGGCGCGGACCGCCAGCGGGTTGGACGGTTTGAACAATCGTCGGGCGGCACGTTGTTTTTGGATGAAATCGGCGATTTGCCCTTGGCCTTGCAATCCAAATTGCTGCGGGCCTTGGAAAAACAGACCATCCAGCGCCTTGGGGGCAGCAAGGATATCGTGCTGGATCTGCGGATCGTTTGCGCCACGCACAAAGACCTTTCGAAGATGGTCGAAGACGGCCTGTTTCGCGCTGACCTGTTCTACCGGCTTGCGGTATTTCCGATCAGCGTGCCATCTCTGGCGGAACGGCTGGATGATATACCATTGATTTTGAATACAATTATTACAGACCATACGGCCCGCAACCCCAAGGTCGTGCAGCCGGTTTTTTCGGATGCGGCCTTTGCCATGCTGAAAAAACATGATTGGCCGGGCAATGTGCGCGAATTGCGCAACGTGATCGAACGGGCTTTTGTCATGTTCCCGGGCAAGGAAATTTCGGCAGAACATGTGCGCGACAACCTGTTGCGCCTGCGTCTTCCCGACAGCCTGATGTCCGAGGATCTTGACGCCTTGTGGGAGGCGACGGCCGATCTTGGCCTGGGCTTTGCCGCAAACGACACCGACGAAAACGCCTTGCCGCCCGACCCCGAGACGTTTCGATCATGGTTCAAACATTTCGAGGTCGTGGACCTGCGCGGCTATCTTCGTGACATTGAAGTTGTCTTTATCGAATCCGCGCTGGAAGCAAATGACCGGCTGGTCAGCCGCGCCTCGGATGCGCTTGGTTTGCGCCGAACCACATTGATCGAAAAGATGAAGAAATTCGGCATCGACCGCTTCGAGGTAAAATAGCCTTCGAGCGCGAAATCGCATCAATTGGACTGCGCGTTCAATGCGTCAGTCATGCTGGTCAGGAAGCTGCCGGTTGATTTCAGCTTGGTAATTTGCTGCTCCATCGCGGTGAACTTCGCGCGATAAAGATCGGCCAACATGGTTTCTTTTTCCGAAAGTGCGGTCAACTCATCGGATTGGGACAGCGAAGTATCGCTATAGCTCGTCTCAAGCCGGGTGAAATCGCCCGATTTGGACAAGATCGATGTGATGTATTCGCTCATCTGGTCAAGCGTCGACTTGCCGAAATAGATCGAGGATGTGCCGGTAGAGGCATCGGTGACATCAAACGAAACGCCAGCGAAATCGCCGGTGATCGCATAAAATGTGCTGCGACCATTTAACGTGCGGGCGATCAGCGATTTGCCATTCAAGCTGGCCGTCGTGGAGTCGGTGTAGACAAAGCTGTATTCGCCGATCGGTGGGTTCGCAGACGACTTCTTTGTCACCGTGATCGTGCTGTCGCTGCTCTGTGCAAGACTGTCAAATATGGCGCGATAGCCTGCCGGATTGGCGGAAAAGGCCGCCGCGAATTTTTCGCTATCGATCGAAAAGGTGCCATCGCGCTCTGTTTGCACGCCGAAGGTGGTCAGGTAGATTGGCGCGTCGCCAAAACCTTCCAGCGGGGTCGTTGTCAGGCGGCTCAACTGGCGCAAGACCCCGGCCATAGCGGTATCGCCCACCAAAGGCCCAGAGCCCGCCCCATTGATCCCACGGGCGGTGGCGGATTTCATCGTACTGACCAGCGCATTCAGCTTTTCGAGATAGGTCGTCAATTCGCCTTCAGCAAAGTCCGCGTCTTCAAACACACTGACCCTGGCATCTGTGTCAGTCGTTGAATTGAGGGTAAGGGTGGTTCCGGGGATAAGATCATCAATCGTGTTTGAAGACCGCGACAAGGAAACGCCATTATAGGTGAAAACGGCGTTCTGGGCGGAAAGAACCTGCTCGCTGTTGTCGTCGCTGGTATCAAACGCGGCCAGATCATCGACATCGGCGGTGATCTGAACGGCATTGCTGACGCCCGGGTCCGTTATCACCAAAAGCGAATAGTTGCCGTCGCTTTTGGCCACGATCCTTGCCGACACCCCCGCCAACGCGTTGAGTTGCGTTGCCAAGCCCCCCAGAGTCGCCCCTGTACCAGACAAGGAAACAGTTTGCGCATCCGCGGAATCCGTCTCGGAAAAATCGGTGCCAGACCAGCTGCCGAACCGCACCGTCAGGTTGCCCTCGGACAAACTTTGGTTTGCCGTGGTATAGCCGGTAAATTCCAAAACCTGCCCCCGCGCCAGTTGGCTGACCGAAATCAGATCATCGGCCACCTGCAAGGCGCTATAGTCATTCACCTTCACCGAGACAGCGGTAGAGGTGGAATAGGCGTCAGAGGCGACGCCAGCATTGGGCAATTGCAGCACTTCCTGAAACTGGTCAAAGGCCGAGCGCAGCTTTGCCAGCTCTGAAATCGACAGATCGGTGGCCTCTTGCTTTTTCGTGACCAGGTTCCGCCGAGGCGCGATTTCGGCCGTCACGATCGCATCCACCAGCTGGGTGGTGTTCAACCCCGAGCCATTGGTGTTCAGCGCGCTAAGATAGTCGACCGCCATGATCCGTTCCTTGTCTACTGGCTATAACGTCGCGTTCAGGCCTGCTTTTAGTTTCCTTGGCCGAAGTCGATCTCAATTTCGATGCGGCGGTTTTCCTCGCGCCCTTCGGCTGTGGTGTTGGGCGCCACGGGTTGGGTCTCGCCGTAGCTGACAGCCTTCATCCGGGTTGAGGTGACCATGCCGGTATCCTGAATGGCCTGAACCACCGAAGATGCCCGTGCCGCCGCCAGATCCCAGTTGTCGCGATAGGTTGAGGTTGCAATCGGTACGTCATCGGTGTGGCCCGAAACCGTGATCGACGACCCCGCCCCCATGGAAACGGCGGCGATCTTGTTCATGATTTCGCGTGCCTGACCGGTCATATCCGCATTGCCCGATGGGAAAGCCCCCCCGGCCCCGACGGTGACCATGATCGTGCCTTCGCGGCGCTCGACCTTGACCAGACCTTGCTGCAATTCATTCTCCAACGCGGCTTGCAGCTGATTTTCGGCCACGCCAGCGGCCTGTTCGGCAGCCTGGGCTTGGGCCTGGGCCGCAGCATCAGAAGGTGTTGACGACTGGCCCTGATTTGTCGCCGCTTCGTTTGCGGCCGCGGCCAATTGCGCCAGCTCTTGCTCAAGCCCGCCAAAAAGCACCTCTTGGTCGGCCTGACCCGAGGCTTGGCGTGCCTCGGCCAAGGCTGCCAGCGTTTCCTGAACCAGGCTGGGCAGATCTTTTTGCGTGGTATCTTCCGAGGGGAAATTGATAACCACGTTTTCCCCCGCCATATCCACCTGAACTTCGCCAGACTGGATCGCGTCTTTCAGCGCGCTTGCCAATTGATCGCCAGACATCGCCTGACCAGACGTGGCCTGTTCGCCCGTGCTGGCCTGCTGCCCGCCCTGCCCTTCGGTTTGGCCATCGGTGGCCTGATTGTCGCCCGAAACGGCATCCTCGCTTTTGGTCTTCACCTCAACTTGCGGCAGTTCTTGCTCTGTCGTCTGCTGGGTCATCTGATTGGTCACAGACGGGCTGGGCGAGGGGCTGAACTCCAGCGAAATGACTGTGGTGCCTTTGGGTTGTTCAACCACGGGGACAACGCGCTGCACGCCAAAGGCATTGTTCAACGACCCCGAAATCTGCTTGAATTTCGGGGTATTGAACTCGGCGAATGACAAGATAAGCACAAAGAAGGCCATAAGCAGCGTCGCCATGTCGGCAAATGTCGCCATCCATGCGGGCGCACCGACGGGCGGGCACTTCGGGCAATCTTCGTCGCCGCCCTCTTCTTCTTCGACTTCGGCAGCTGCAGCCATGATCGCTTTTCCTTTTTACGGCGCGGCGCTTAGGCGGCGGCGGCAAGCTTCGCTTGAAGTTTCGGCGGCAGGTTGGCGGCCATCTGGTCTTGAATATTGCGCGGGCTTTCCGTGCGGGCGATGCCACGCAAACCCTCGATGACCATCTCGCGATAGGTCATCTCATAGGCGGTGTAATTCTCAAGCTTGGTCAGCATCGGCGCGAAAAGAACGTTGGCCAGAAACGCGCCATAAAGCGTGGTCAAAAGCGCCACGGCCATGGCCGGACCGATCGATTTGGGGTCCCCCATGTTGCCCAACATCAGCACAAGCCCAACCAGGGTGCCGATCATGCCCATCGCGGGGGCCAGATCAATCCAGGCCTTGATACAGCCTTGATTTGCCTCATGGCGGGATTTCATCGCCTTGATTTCCATGGTCAACTGACGCACAAGCTTGCCCTCGTCAGCGCCATCGACCAGCATTTGCAGACCTTTTTCAAAGAACTTGTCCGGAACGGCCTGGCCTTCCAGTGCCATCATCCCGTCCTTGCGCGCCACCGCGGCCAATTCGACCATGCGCGTGATCAGCACATCCATCTTTTTAACGGGCGGCAGGAATGCTTTTGCCATTGCGCCAAAACTGCCCAAATATGTGGGCAAAGGCGCGGTATACATGGCCGCAAAAAATGTTCCGCCAAACACGATCAAGACCGAGGGCACGTCGATAAACGGCCCAAGACCACCACCCGAAAGCATGGCACCGGCGATCATGGCCATCGCACCAAGTAGTCCGATAAGTGAGGCTAGATCCATAATTCGTCATCCCTTTGCTGCAAAAGCACGTATCTCATTCAATTTTCGGGCCATCTTAGGTGATTGTAAACGAAAAGCTGTCAGGCAAGCTGGCAAATTTCTTGCATAGGAAGACTGCAGCAGATGCCGATTTTAAGACCGCAGACCACCAACCAAGACGGCAACCCTGCAAAACGGCCAATCTCTTCCCTGTTCGCAGGATTTATTGACCTTAACGATCGCCGCTGCAAAGATAGAGTTCATAAGAAAGGCGCCACCTGATGTTTGCCCGAGCCACGCTTTTATCGATCATGGCACTTCTCGCGCTTGCACCGAAGCCCGCGGCAGCGCAATCGGTTTTTTATACGCGTGACAACCTGGTGCAAGATCTTTCCCGCGGATTGGAATGGATGCGTTGTTCGGTTGGGCAGCGCTGGTCTTTGGAAAGCGAAACCTGCACGGGCAAGGCTGTGCAACTGAACCACGAAGAAATTGACCAGGCGATCGTTCAGGCAAACGAGCAATTGGGGCCGGACTGGCGCTTGCCGAACCGCGAAGAACTGGAATCCCTGATTTGTGAAAACTGCCCGCCCCCAATGATTGACCCAGAGGTTTTTCCGCAAACCGAACCAATGCCCTATTGGACAAGCGAGCAAAACTTTTGGTCGCCCAAAAATTATTGGAGCGTCAATTTCATGACAGGCTTCACCTATGGACGTTTTTTCCCCAGCCAGCAGCAAATGGTTCGACTTGTCCGCAACCGCCGGGCCGGTGCATCGAACTAAAGGTGGCACGATGGCATCTTTCCCTTTACTGCTACATTGCGCGAAAGGAATCTTATCGATCATGATGATGAAACGCCCAATGCTGGCAAAGGCCGAGGCATAGAATGAGCCGGTCTTATGATCTTGTTCCCGTCCCAAAGGGGGAATTGGTTCCGGTAAAATCCGGAGAGATTGGCATTGTCAAACGGTCAACTGGCACCGGGGATCCCTTAAAACTGGTTCCCGAAACGCTTCGTCTGCATGATCGCGAGGAGGTGCGCAAATATCTGCCCGATATTCTGGGCCGCGCTCTTGCCCGTGTTTGGATCGACACGCCATTTTCAGACCATTTTTCGCGCGATCCGAAAGGGTCATTGGAAACGGCGGGGGTCTTTCTGCCTGACAATGTTTCGATCGAGTTTTCCAAAGGCGCACAAGACCGCCCAAAGATCATTGTTTTCGAACAACAACCGGGATCAAAATTCAAGCTGCGGGTGTTTTATCTTCAGCTTGTGATGATGGCGGGCAAATGAGGCTGGCTTGGCTGGCGCTTTGCGCGGCTTTCGCCGCCTCTGGTTTGGCCGCCGAAGACGCCCCGCCCCCGGCACCTGCCGCGCCTGAAATGGCGGTCGATCAGCCCGCAGACACCAGCCCAGACGCTGCATTTGACGCGGCGTTTGCTGAGGCGGTTCAAGCCGTTCGCGACAAGAAGTTTCGCCGCGCCGTTGACCTTTTTCTGCCACTGGCCACTGCCGGGGCCGCGGATGCGCAGTTCAATCTTGCCGTTCTGTTGAAGCTTGGCCGGGGTCGTCCGCAGAATTATGGTGACGCCTATTATTGGGCGGCCCTCTCCATGCTGGGCGGAGAAGCGCGCGCTGCCGATCTGGTGGATGACTTGCAATCAACCTTGCCAGACAAAGAGCGCGATGCTGTTGTGAAGCGGTTGCAAGACCTTTTGGGCGAACAGATCACCGCCGGCGATGACAGCGCACCTGAAAAACTTGCCCGTATTCATGCCGATTTCGCCATCAAGCCCGATCTGGAAACGGCCTTTGTCTGGTTTTCGATCTGCTATGCGATTGGAAAGGCCGAATGCGAAGAGGGGATGAACCGCACGTCCGCAGACATGCCCCCGGAAACCTTGATGAAGGTTCAGGCCAAGGCGGCAGAGGTCTTTGCCCAATCGGCCTTTGCAACGCCCTGACTTTGCACTGAACCGGTAGCCTCGCCATCGGCAAGAGTTTGTTCGGGGCGCTGTATATGACAGAAAATGAAAAGCTCGCCTCGTTCAAATCTGAACAGGCGGCGCAGGGCGTGGTCTGGTGACGGAACACTAAGCTTCGACGCTGGCCTTCAAGTAAGAGCCAAACGCCCGCATCGCCCCAAGACGCACGTCAAGCTGCGCGCTGGCGCGTTCGTGTTGCGCCAGCAACGCCGCAAGAGTTTCGGCCAAGGCCGGGTCAGCATTTTCAAGCGCGCTGGCAATGCGCGCCGATGTCACCAGGCGAAGCAGATCATCTTCAACGCCGGACAACACCGCAACATCACTTAAATTACCGTCGAGACGCGCAATAACGGCCGAGAACTCGGCGAGAACATCCGCCAAAGGCGGGGTTGCGTCACCCACGTTAGATGGCATTATTTGCGCATCTCGAGATAATTTTCGAACAACTTGTTCGAAATCTGATCCAGATCGATCGGATAGGTGCCTTCCGAAATGGCTTTCTTGATCCGCCCTACGGCCTCGATGTCGAGGGGGGGCTTTTCGGCCATGTCTTTTACGCGTGCCTTGGACGACAGGATGCTTACGTCTGACGACCCCGAAGCCTGTTGGGCGACGGGAGCATCGATGCTTTTGCGCTTGGCCGCGGCCCGTGCATCTAGCGATGTTTGGGCGAGACTTTGCTGCATTGAGGCTTTGATAAGATCAACCATTGGAACCTCCTTCTATTGCACTTAACGACGCAATTTCAGTTCATGTTAGCTGAAACGGAGATTTTATTTCTGTCCGACACAAAACCTTGCAACACTTTGTTCGAACTGGCATTTCTGACCGACACCATATCACCGATGGCGCCATTTTCAAGCGCAATTCCTGCCATTGCAACAGTAATGCCGCCCAAATCTTTCTCAATCGCAACGCGCTGTCCCTCTTCGACGGCCCACGCCGGGCGCAGGTGGCGCTCGCGCACGGGCACGCCCGCGGCCACATTGGCCGTCAGCCTGCGCCCGATGACATCGGCAGCATCTGCGAAATAGCCTTGGGCGGGTTCAGTGGCGAATTGGGTGACTTCCAGCATCTCGGGCAATATCAGCTGCCCCTTGCGGGCCGATTGGCGCAGAACGACAGCGTCGATCATGTGATCGTCTGCCCCGCCCTGCCCTGCCTGCGCGGTTTCGTCCCAAATCTGCCCTTCGGTCCGCACGATAATTGACCAAGGCACGGGCAAAGCGCAGGATACTTCAACCGCATCCCACCGGCCCTCGACGCGGGGGGCGACTTGCAAGTCGGCGTCGCAGGGGTAATAGCGCCGCTCAACCGCCACGATCGGTTTTGCCGCGATACCATTTTCTTCCAAGACCTTTTCCACCCGAACCGCGACTTCGGCGCCCGTCACCATGGTTTCGACAGCGCCCACCACGTTCGGTATCAGCATCAAGACAGCAAGGCAGATCGCGGCTTTCATGGTGTATCAGCCATGAAGCGGGCTGGCACACCTTGCAACTGCCGCGCGTCGGACATTGGGTCGATGGTGGCGAGCGTGACGCGATGGGGCTGCAAATCGGTAATGCGGAACAACAAGAAGGGCTGATCGCCACGATCGGTATAGGCCAGCATGTTTTTCGTCAGCCCGTCTTCCGATCCGAAGGGCAGGCTCAATTTGCCGCCAGAATATTCCAAGGGTGCCGCCAGCGGCTCACATCTGTAATGGCCGAGGAAATCGTTGATTTCGACATCGATCCCTTCCATCAGCAGCGCGGCGATCTTCTGACGGTCCTTGCGCATCATTTGGTTAAGCTGCCGGATCGGCAATACCGTGCCGACAGGGGCGCGCATTTCAATCTTCTTTTGAGATTTGACCTGCATCGAGGCGGCATCAACCAAGCGCAGGGTCAAGGACATGGCGACAGTGGTGCCCGATTGATCGCCACCAAGAAGCGCCAGCGACAGGTTCGAGGTGATGGCAAGCCCAACGGCCGCCTTGCCCGGGGTCGCCGCCGAAGACCGCCGCCGCGTCAGCGTTGTGTAATCCATATCCAGGGGCACGGTTGACATGGACGCAGCCTCCGGCCCCGAGGCATTGGTGCGGGTCATCTTGCCGTTTTCGGACCGCAAAAGTGCGTCTTGAATGTCTTCGGCCAAATCGGCACCGAATTTTTCAAGCCAGACAGGCGAGTTCAGGTCTGCCGAGGCGGCGGGCCGATAGGCCAGCGCCGCCACCGGCGCGCGCTTGGCGCAGAAATCGGCGGGCTCGGGGTCGCCAACATAGGCCTCGACGGTGACGCGGTAGAAGTCCCCGGTCTTGCCTTCTGACAGGATCGTATAGCCCAAGATCCGCGACGAGGGGCGCACGACCAGCTGATCCGCAGTCAGAACCGAACTGGCGCTGGCAGCGTAGCCGTTCACATCAACCCCTGCAGACAATGCGGCCTCGATCAGGGCTTCTTGCAAGGCGCGGCGGCGGGTGACATCCGCGCCAAGCCCGCTGTTTACCGCCTGCCCCATCGCCTGCACACGCCGCACCTCTGCCTTGGCGGGCAGTGCCAGACCAAAGGCCAGCGCAAGCGCAAGGAATGGGAAAAACCGTTTCATCGGATGGCTCAGAAGCGATGCCGACGCGCCAGCCGCAGCATGTGGTCGATCATGTCACGGTCAACTTCCAACAAAACCTCATAGACGTCTGCCGATTGCGGCTCGATATGCACGGTGCGGGCCCCGCGAATCACGCCGCTCACAGAGGCGCGCAGTGTGTCCGATTGTACGACCGCCTCTGCCATCGTGGTGCGGCTGTCGACATTCAAGCCGTGAATCTGTTCAGCAAGGGCGCGCATTGCGTCCATGCGCGCGGCGCGGATGGCAAGCAGGGTTTTTTGCGCGGTGTTGCGCCCGGGCTGGATGGAAACCACCGCATAGCCGATGCCCTGAATGGCCGGCACCGCCGAGCCCCCGACCAACGACATACCGGGTGGCGGACCCATCTTGTCGATCGCCGTTTTGGTCGCGATCAATTGCTGGGTCGCGGTGGCTTGCCCCGAACCGCTTTGGTTAGAGGCGCCTTGCGTCACGCAGCCGGAAACGAACATCAGCCCAAGCATCAGGGCAACCAAGGGTGTTTTGGTCAAAGCGGTCAACTCCTGTTTTCAGGGGATGGCCGAAACGGTGCCACCCAACTGGTTTGGCCCCTGCCTGCAGGATCTGTGCCAGATTGCGCCAAGACGGCGATTAAGCCGCTTGGCACGCTTCTTGCTTCCTTATTTACGGGCGCTGGAACGGCGCGCAAGACGGCTCTGGCACATAGCGTAAAATGGGCAATTGGGGCTGAGTTAACGGCTTAAACGGTTTGGATGTTTGAATCTTGACGGCCTGGGGGTGTCATGGAATTGACAGGGCTTACAAATCGATTGGGCGACTTGAGAAGTTCGCTGCAAGGCTCGGCCATGCCCATCGGCATTCTGGCCTTGATTGCAATGATGGTCTTGCCGCTGCCGTCTTTTCTGCTCGACACATTCTTTGTGTTCAACATCCTGTTGTCGCTGCTGATCTTGATGGTTGCGATGCACGCCCATCGGCCGCTGGATTTTTCGTCTTTCCCCAACCTTTTGCTGCTGGCCACGATTTTGCGCCTGTCGCTGAACGTGGCATCGACCCGCGTCGTGCTGACCGACGGCCATAATGGCCCGGATGCGGCGGGCCATGTCATTCAGGCCTTTGGCGATTTTGTGGTTTCAGGCAATTACACCGTTGGTATTTTCGTCTTTATCATCCTGGTCATCATCAACCTTGTGGTGATCACCAAAGGCTCGGGGCGTGTGTCGGAAGTTTCGGCACGCTTCACCCTTGATGCCATGCCCGGCAAACAGATGGCGATTGATGCCGATTTGAACGCAGGCATTCTGACCCCGGAAGAGGCCACCGCACGGCGCAAGGAAATTGGTGCCGAGGCCGAGTTCTATGGCTCCATGGACGGTGCGTCGAAGTTCGTCAAAGGCGACGCCATGGCGGGCATTCTCATTCTGGTCATCAACGTGCTGGGCGGGCTTATCATTGGCATCGCCCAACATGATATGGCTTTTGCAGATGCCGCGCAGACCTATTTGCTGCTGGCAATCGGCGACGGGCTTGTGGCGCAGATCCCGTCGCTATTGCTGTCGATCGCAACTGCAATCATCGTGACACGGGTGTCTTCCGCAACCGATATGGCCGGCCATATCAGCAGTCAGGTTGGCCTGTCGCGCGCCTGGATCCCGACCGCCGCGGTGGTGATGATGATCGGCCTTGTCCCCGGCATGCCCAACGCATTGTTCGGGATTTTCGCCGCCGGTGCGGGGGGCATTGCCTATGTCCTGCACCGCAAGGAACAGGCCGCCGCCGTCGAGGTGGAACAAGAGCCCGAAGCGGCCCCCGCCCAGAATTCCGACATCATCTCGCTGGAAGATGTCACCGACTATTCGCCGATCTCTGTGCAATTGGGCTATGGGCTTATTCCGCTGGTGGACGAAGATCGTGGCGGGCAGTTGACACGGCGCATCACCTCGATCCGCCGCGATGTGTCGCGGTCGATGGGCTTTGTGGTGCCGGGCGTGCGTATTCGCGATGACCTTGGCCTGCGCCCTAACCAGTATCGCATCCGCATCGGGCAAACGATTGTGGGCGATGACGAAGTTTATCCGGACCGCAAACTTGCGATCCCGGACGGCAAGTCTGCGGTCAAGATCGAAGGTCTTGAAGCCAAAGACCCGTCTTTTGGCGTGGATGCCGTGTGGATCCGCCCCAATCAGCAGGCCCAGGCCGAAGCACAGCATTATGTGGTGATCGAGCCGACCAGCGTGATTGCCACCCATCTGAGCCAGCTTTTGCTGAAACATGCCTCGGACCTGGTCGGGCAGGATGACGTGCAGTTCATTCTCGACAATCTGGCCAAATCCTTTCCGCAACTGGTGCAATCGGTTGTGCCGAAAATCGTCTCGCTGCCTGTGATGACCGAGATCTTGCGGATCTTGTTGTCGGATGGCGTGCCGATTTCCGACATGCGCCGCATTCTGGAGGGGCTTGGCGGGTCGGCAGGACGCGGCAAGTCGCCCGCAGATATGGCTGAATCCTTGCGCCCCGCTTTGGCCCCTTTGCTGATACAGCAGGTGACAGCGCTGGGGCAGGCAATGCCGGTCATCACGCTGGCACCGGAACTGGAACAGCTGATGCTGCGCACCCTGCGCCAGGCCGGCGACGAAGGCCTGATGCTGGACAACAAACTGGCCGAAACACTGGTGCGTTCCATCAACGATGCCTCTGAACGGCTGGCCGCCGAAGGTCGCCCGGCGATCTGCGTGGTCGCCCCGCAAATTCGCCGCCCGTTCTCAAACTTCGTGAAACCACATGTGCCGCAGTTGATCATCCTTGGCTTCAACGAGCTGCCTGAAAACCGTCACGTCGAAGTGGTCGCGTCCATCGGTTCGACCGAAAGCCTTGCGCCCACCCCTACGCCGCAGAAAGTATGAGGTAACGACCCATGCCAACCATTACCGTCACCGCCCCCGACAGCTCGCTCGCGATGGACGAAATCATGCGGCGCCTTGGCGATGGGGCCTTCATCCTTTCGACGAAAAGCCGCGAGGGCCAGATCGAAATTCGCGCAACGAATGACCCGCTGCCTGCGAAGTCAGACAAGCCGGAAAAGGCTGACAAGCAAAGCTTTGGTGAGCTTTTCGCCAAGGTTGGCGACCCGGATGAACATTTCGTGCTGAACCGCGCGCGCGCCAATGCCCCGCATCCGCAGGCGGGCGAAAAGCCCTTTACCGTGGTCACGAACAGCCCCACCCTCCCCGCGCCAGAAGGCCCGGCGGCGGATGTCGGAATTCAGGTGACCGTCGAAGAACACACCGACGCGCCCGTTGAAAAGCTGGTCACCCCGGCCAAAGCCCAGCACGAGCCATCCAGCACCGAGTTTCTGGACGGGCTTTTCGACAAGATCCGCAGTTTTGATGCCATGCGTGAAGCCAAATATGACGATTTGCGCCGCCGCCTTGACCGGGCTGTCTCGGGCGTTGCGGCCGCCCGCGCCGCGGCTGATTTTGCCGAAGCCG
>JAIOXV010000026.1 GCA_021741465.1 Paracoccaceae bacterium | reverse complement strand
CCCTTCACGCGCCCAAAACGCAAGGGCCGCGGCGCCAACCGTGACAAGCGCGGTGCCCAGGCCCATGGCAGAGGGCCCAAGAACCCCGGCCATCGCAATGCCCAATTGCCAGGTCAGGATCAGCAGGAAAAGCGCCCCCGAACAGGGCCGCATCGCGATACCGGCCACCAGCGCCAGCGTGTCGCGCCAGCCGGTCAGATGGGCAACCTCTTCCAGCGTCGGGCCATGGGCATGGCCGCAAACCGCGCAACTGGCGTCATGGTCATGGGGATGGCGGCCGTGCGACGACGACGGGTCGTCATGGCGATGGGCCTGCGCCCGATGGCGATGGGCGGCCTGCGCCCGGTGGCGATGGGCCTGCGCCCGCACCCCCGTGATGCCGCGCCACGCCAGCCACATCCCCACAGCCGCCACCATCGCCAACCCAACCGGGCCCATGATGGTTTCTGCCATCCCTTCGGCTTCGGCGCGACCAAGGCCCACGGCCGCCACCACGCCGTACACCAGCGCCACGGCGACCGCCGCTTGCGCCAAAGACGCGGCCAAGGCCAGCAGGGCCAGCCGCGCCATGGGCACGCGGCGGCCCATGCCATAGCCCCCGATCACCAGCTTGCCATGGCCCGGCCCCGCAGCATGCAAAACCCCATAGGTAAAGCAAATCGACACCAGCCCCACCAAGGCGCCGGGCTGCCCCCCCTTGATCGCCCGCACCGCCCCGGCAAGGGCGGCTTGCACCTGCTTTTGGCTGTCCAAAACCCAAAGCTGCAGCACGCCAAACCCGCCGCTCAGCCACAAAACCGCCAAGCCAAGCGCGACACCCAGCCCCAAAAGCGCCAGACCCTTGCGCAGATCACCCCTCACAGGTCACCTGCGCCTCTTCGGCATAAGCGGCCCCCACGGCCGGGAAATCGGCCTCGGCCGCATCGCTGGCGGAATATTCCGCCAATGCGTCCTGCAAGGTTTGATCGGCCGCGTCGCGGTCAGGCTCGAAAAGGTCAACCTGGCAGCCAGACCTGCCCGCAACATGGGCTTCGGCCAAGACATAGCTGGTGTAATAGCCCGGATCATAAACCTGCACGATCAAAGCCGCACCGCCCAGATCAACCGGGGCGTCAAAGCGGCGGTAATGCCCCGATGTCACCTTGCCATCCGCATAAGACACCGACCAATCGCTTGGCCCGGAAAGCGCCAGCGGCACGCTGTTCAAAAGCGCATAGGTGTCCCCGGCAAAGCCCGGCTGCCAGGCCATGTCAAACCCGTTCAGGCTGGCCCGTTCAGCTTCCGTCAGCACGCCGTCGAAATCGGGGTCAAGGCCCCGTTCGGTGATGAATGTCAAAGACATCAAGTCGTCATAGGTCCAGCCAATCCGCAAGCCCTCGGCCCTGCCCAAAGCGTCAAAGACCACCTCGAGCGTAGCGTCGATAAAGATGTGGGGATGCGCCTGCGCCAGTTGCGCCCCGACGGCTGCCGCCAAAACCCATATCCCGCCGATCAGACCCTTACGCATGTCACCCCCGATTTTGCCGATCCTATCCCGGCCTCAGCCGGCGGCCAAGACCGGGCGACGCGCGATAAAGTCGATCAGCGCCGATTGGCCGCTGTGGCCATGGCCCTCGCTCAGGTCTGCGTCATAGTCGGCCGCCCGCACCACCTGCCAGCCGGGAAAATCACCGGCAAGCTCTGCCAGATCATACAGGTTTTCCACCGCCCGCGGCCCGCCAGTGCCATTGGCAATCTGGCGCGGCGCATAGCCATGCAACAAGACAAGCCCCCCCGGCGCCACCGCTTGGGCAATGCCCGCGTGAATGGCCTTGCGCAAAGCGGGTGGGGCAAACTGGATGAAGATGCCCAAGACCGCCTCAAAAGGCTGCGCCCAGTCCCAGGCCTCAATCGTGGCGGGCTGAAAATCAACTTCGACACCGCGCGCATCGGCCAAGGCGCGGGCCTTTTGCAAAGCGACGGATGAGGCTTCCATCGCGGTCACCCGGTGGCCAAGCCCGGCCAGATAAACCGAATTGCGCCCCTCGCCATCGGCCAGCGACAAGACGCGACACCTGGGCGGCAAAACCGCCGCCTCGCGCGCCAGAAAGGCCGCAGGTTCGGTGCCGAACAGGTAATCCTTGCCGGCATATCTTTCATCCCACATCGTCAGCCCTTTCGTCCCAATCACCCCATCAAGGCCAAAACCGCGACAAGGGGCAAGAGGCAAGGGCCAAGAGGCTCAGCCCTCGGGGTGGCGAATGGCCGGATGCAGGGCGCTGTCCAGAATATGCCCGGCCCCTTGCAAGACCTGACTGGCGCGCCCCACAATCAGCGGATCAGGCGTGCCGATCACCGAGAAATCCTTGTTGGGATAATCAATGGTCGACAAAAAATGCTTCATGCAATTCAGCCGGGCACGTTTCTTGTCATTCGATTTGACAATGACCCAAGGCGCATCGGCGGTGTCGGTGTAAAAGAACATCGCCTCTTTGGCTTCGGTGTAGTCGTCCCATTTGTTCAAGGATGCCTTGTCGATGGGCGAAAGCTTCCACATTTTCAAAGGATCGGTCTCGCGCGCAGTGAAGCGGGCGCGCTGTTCTTCGCGCGTCACCGAGAACCAGTATTTGTAAAGCCGGATGCCGCTGCGCACCAACATCCGTTCAAATTCAGGCGCTTGACGCATGAATTCCAGATATTCAGCCGGGGTGCAAAACCCCATGACGCGTTCAACCCCGGCGCGGTTGTACCAACTGCGGTCGTAAAACACCATTTCACCGGCGGTTGGCAGGGGCTGGATATAGCGTTGAAAGAACCACTGGCCCTTTTCGGCATCCGAAGGTTTGGTCAGCGCCACGACGCGGGCATAGCGCGGGTTCAGATGTTCCATGAACCGCTTGATCGTGCCGCCCTTTCCGGCCGCATCGCGCCCCTCCATCAGGATGACGAATTTCTGACCCGTCTCCTGCGCCCAGATCTGCACCTTCAACAGTTCGGCCTGAAGGCGGGCCTTTTCGGCCTCATAAGGAATGCGGCCCATCGGTCGGGCATAGGGGTATTTGCCGGCTTCAAAAACCGCACGAATGGCATCCTTGCCAATGTCTGGAAAATGGCGCGGGCCAGCCAATCCTTCGTGGGCCAATCTTTCATGGGTCAGTCCTTCAAGGGCAAGTCCTTCCTGGATCTGGCCTTCGCCGGTGTCAGGGGCTGGCGCGGTTTGCGGCACGGTTTTGGGGGCGCTTTCAACGGAAAATGCGGCGGCGTCCGCCAAAGCCTCGGGTGCGGGGGTCTGGTCCATGGGCAATACCTTTCAATCACATCGCACGACTCAATCCTGCGCCAAAACGCCGCGCCTTGATCCGTATCAAAACCCATGGCCAAAAGCCGAGTTTGCGCCATCGATGTCACCGCAACGCCACAGTCAGCCCCCCAAAACGAAGAGCGGCGGCACCCCAGGTACCGCCGCGCTTCGTTTGGGAAAATGGATTGGGGGTTTAAGAACGGGACGAATGAGGGGACGTTGAATAACACCACTCTAGGCCAGGGCCACAGCCAGGCGCATACCCCATTTGGGGGATCAGCCGCGATTTTTTCACACATCGCGCAGAAAATTCTGCACCTCTGCCAAAGCGCGGCGCCAGGCGGCAAAGAACAAAAGCTGGCCGGTTTCGGGCAGGAAGGTGACCTGCAAATGTGGGAAATCCACCATCAGCTCGCGTACCGTCTGGACCGGCGTCTGCGGATCCTGATCGCCCTGCAGCAGCAATGTCGGCACGGTCAGCGCGCGCACCAGATGCGACCAATCCCGCTCAGAGCTCAGGCATTCACGCGTAAAGGCCTGATAGGCAAGGATCTTGTCGCCAAGCGATATTTCAGACCCCAACAGCACCGCCTCGCGGATATCGGGTTGGGAAAAGGCCCGCACATCCGCGGCCGAACCGCCATTGACCTGCAGAAAGAACTTTTCCTTGCCAAGGCGGCGCGCCAGCGAAAACCCGGCCTGCACCAGAAACGGCAGCACCTTGGGCGCATAGCGGGCATTGGCCAGAATAAAGCGCTGCCACTTGTCCATCCGGTCATATTGCGCGGCATTGCGCAGCGGCAATTGGGCGGCACAGCCCAAGATCCCGCTGACCAATCCGGGCCGGGCCAAAGACAGCGCACAGGCAAAGCGAAAATCCGCGCCAAGGCACAAAACCGCACAGCGGTTGATGCCAAGATGGTCCAGCACGGCAAGATAATCGCGCGTGACCCCCTCGATGTGATCGACATCCTTGCCATGCAGATCGCTGCCACCATAGCCCGCGCGATGTGGCACGATCACGCGAATGCCCTGTTGCCGCGCCGCGCGCTCGGCCGCCGCGGGCCAGCGTGCAAGGCCAAAATCCAGATGCATGTACAGCAGCGCACGCCCCTTGGGGTCGCCAAACTCGACCCAGTCCAACCGCCGCCCCTCGGCGGTGCGCAGCCTTTGCACGGCCAACTTGGCAAGGCTGGCGCTGGCCGGTTGGTCCAGTTCGGCCGCAGCCGGCACCTGCGCCACGTCCATCAGCCCCAAAACCACCCGCACCAGTTCCGATTGGCTGTGGGTTTCGGTTTTGCTCAGGATCGACCGCAATTGCGTGCGCACCGTTTCCGGCGAGCGGCCCCGCGCCTCGGCAATGTCCTTCACCGGCAGGCCCAGCGCGATGCCGCGCACAATCTCAACCTCGGCCACGGTCAGGCCAAAGGCTTCCTGCACCGTGGTTTCAAACCCTTCGGGCCAGACCAGTTCGGTTGTCACGACCAAGGCCAGATGCTTGTCGGCATCGGGGCGCTCGACCATGCCGATACGCACGATGACCGGGCTTCCCGTGATGGCTGACCGCATGCGCAGCGTCATCGCCCGTTCTTCACGCCCCGACACCACGCGGGCGATCTGGGCGCGCAAAACCGTGACATCTTCTGCCTCGAAAGGCAGATCGCTCAGCGCCGCCCCGTCCTTCAGACCAAAGGCCACGCCCGCGGCCCGGTTGAACCCGGCAATCCCCGGCCCGCCATCGGCCAGAAAGGCCGCCGATCGCGGAATATCTTCCAACACCGCCTGCGCGCGGCCAAGATCGCGCGTCGCCTCGAACCGGTCCAGAAACACCGATGCCCGGCGCAAATGCGCTTCCATTTCAGGGTCTTCCAGCGCGAAAACCGTCTGCGAGGCATGGGGGAGATGCTGGCCAACCCGGCCCTCCCAGACCTCAAGCAGGTCCTCAAGGCGGATGGGGTCCAGCGCAACCTCATAAAGCCGATCGATGATTTCGGCCTTGTCTTCACGCCCGATCACAGGCGGAACATCTTCGGGAACCGGGTCACCTTGCATACATCAATGTCGCGCATGGGCGCCATTACGGCAAGCGATTTTCCCACCCGTTACATCGCAAAACGGCAGCTTTTGTTTTGCCGCGCCGCGCCCTAATCTCGCGACCAGGAAACCCATTGGAAGGCTTGCCATGCTTACCCTTTACGGCTGCTATCGGTCGCGCGCCACCCGCCCGCTTTGGGCGCTTTTCGAAACCGGGATGGCGTTTTCGCATGTCCCGGTCATTCAGGCCTATCGCCTGCCCGATGCCGCGGCGTCGGATGCGCCGATCAACACCGCGTCGCCCGCCTTTCTTGCGGTGAACCCGATGGGCCAGATCCCGGCACTGGTGGACGGCGATCTGATGCTGACCGAAAGCCTTGCCATCACCTTGCACATCGCACGCCGTGCCGGTGGGCCGCTTGCCCCGGCAACCGACGCCGAGGCAGCCCTGATGGAGCAATGGGCGCTTTTTGCGACCAGCGCCATCGAAGGCCCGGCGCTTGACATCACCTACGCCATTTCCAAAGGCGAAGACAAAACACCCGAAGGCGCCGCCCTGATTGCCACCTGCGCTGAAACCCTGCGCCGCCCCCTGGCGCGCATGCAGGCGCATCTGGCCACGCAAGATTGGCTGGTGGCAGGCCGCTTTACCGCCGCCGACATCATGGCCGAAGAATGCACCCGCTACGCCCAGCCCCACCCCACGCTGTTGGCCGAATTCCCCGCCGTCAAAGCCTGGATTGACCGCTGCCAGGCCCGCCCGGCGTTCCAACAGATGTGGTCGGGCCGCTTGGCCGAACCGGCATAAGCCGGCCCTTGCCGACCTTCGCAAGCAAAGGCGGCGGCGTGAAAACCGCGATCCCGGCAAGCCGCCGCCTTTCGGCCCCTTGGGCCTTCGTGACGGTGCCCCTGAACGGCGCCCCGAATGCCGGCCCTAGTGCCGACCCCGTCGCCAAAAGGCCGCGACTGCGGTGACAAGCCCCATATCTTGCGGACATCCCCCGAGAAATGATCTAATACTTGGCGAACCAGAACAAGAGCAGCCACATGTCCTCCGACCTTCTTTCCGGCAAAGACCAGACCTATGACGCCAGCAGCATCGAAGTGCTGGAGCCTTTGGAGGCCGTGCGCCTGCGCCCCGGCATGTATATCGGCGGCATTGACGAACGCGCCTATCACCACTTGGCGGCCGAAATTCTGGACAACTCGATGGACGAGGCGGTGGCGGGCCACGCCAGCCGCATCGAGGTAGAGCTGAACGCCGACGGCAGCCTGACCATCCGCGACAACGGCCGCGGCATTCCCGTGGACCCCCACCCGAAATTCCCCGACAAATCGGCGCTCGAGGTCATTCTTTGCACCCTGCATTCGGGCGGCAAGTTCAACGGCAAGGCCTATGAAACATCGGGCGGTTTGCACGGCGTCGGCTCGTCCGTCGTCAACGCGCTTTCCGACAGCATGATCGTCGAAGTTGCGCGCAACAAAGAGCTTTATCAGCAATCCTTCTCGCGCGGCAAACCGCTGGGGCCCATCCAGAAAATCGGCGCGGCCCCGAACCGGCGCGGCACCACCGTGACCTTCCATCCCGACGCCGATATCTTCGGCAGCCACCAGTTCAAGCCTTCGCGGCTGCTGAAGATGGCCCGGTCCAAGGCCTATCTGTTTTCTGGCGTCGAAATTCGCTGGAAATCACAGATCCACGACGGCGACATGCCGATGGAGGCCACCTTCCACTTCCCCGGCGGGCTGGCCGACTATCTTTCCGACACGCTGGAAAAGACCACCACCTATGCCGACCGCCCCTTTGCGGGCAAAGTGCAGTTTCAGGAAAAATTTGGCGTTCCGGGCTCGGTAGAATGGGCGATCAACTGGTCGCCGGTGCGTGACGGCTTCATCCAGTCTTATTGCAACACCGTACCCACCCCCGAAGGCGGCACGCATGAATTCGGCTTCTGGTCCGCCATCTTGAAAGGCGTGCGCGCCTATGGCGAGCTGTCGAAGAACCGCAAGGCAGAGCTTATCACCCGCGATGACATGCTCACCGGGGGATGCGCGCTGATCTCGGTCTTCGTGCGCGAACCCCAATTCGTGGGCCAGACCAAAGACCGGCTTGCCACCGAAGAGGCCGCGAAATGGGTGGAAAACGCCGTCCGCGACCACTTCGACAACTGGCTGGTCAGCGATCCGAAATCCGCAGGCGCGATCCTGGATTTCCTTGTTCTGCGTGCCGAGGAACGGCTGAAACGCAAGCAGGAAAAGGAAACCCAGCGCAAGACGGCCACGAAAAAGCTGCGCCTGCCCGGCAAGCTGGCCGATTGCAGCGCCAAGAACCGCGAAGGAACAGAGCTGTTTCTGGTCGAAGGCGACAGCGCCGGCGGCTCTGCCAAAGCGGCGCGCAACCGCGAGACCCAGGCGCTTTTGCCCCTGCGCGGCAAGATCCTGAACGTCTTGGGCGCGGCCTCGAACAAGATCGGCGACAACGCCGAAATCCGCGACATCTGCGAAGCCTTGGGGGTGCAGATGGGCACCAAGTTTCGCGTTGATGACCTGCGCTATGAAAAGATCGTCATCATGACCGACGCCGATGTTGACGGCGCCCATATCGCGGCGCTGTTGATGACCTTCTTCTTCACCCAGATGCGCCCGATGATCGACAAAGGGCATCTCTACCTTGCCTGCCCGCCACTTTACCGGCTGACCCAAGGCGCCAAGCGGCTTTATGTCGCCGATGATGTGGAAAAAGAGCTTTGGCTGAAAAAGGGTCTTGGCGGCAAAGGCAAGATCGACGTGCAGCGCTTCAAGGGCTTGGGCGAGATGGACGCCAAAGACCTGAAAGACACCACGATGAACCCCCTGACCCGCAAGCTGATCCGCGTGTCGATCGACGATGATGAACCCGGCATGACCGGCGATCTGGTCGAGCGGCTGATGGGCAAGAAACCCGAACTTCGCTTTCAGTATATTCAGGAAAACGCCAGGTTTGTCGAAGAACTGGACGTCTAGCACGGGGCGCGTGCGCGCCCCTGCCAAAACCCGCCCAATGCTTTTTCCAACGCGATGGAATGCCCGATGTCCGACACTTTGTCCCAGCTTGAAACCCGCCTGATGCGCTACTGCGCGATCGACAGCCAATCCGATGCCGAAAGCCCCAGCGCGCCGTCAACCGCCATTCAGTTGAACATGGCCCGGCTCTTGGTTGCCGAACTGACCGAGATCGGCGCCCAAGACGTCACCCTGACCGACTATGGCACGGTTCTGGCCACAGTTCCGGCCACCGCCCCCGGCCCGACCGTCGGCTTTCTGGCCCATGTCGACACCGCCCCCCAGTTCAACGCAACCGGCGTGAAACCCCGCATGATCCGCGGCTATAACGGCGGTGCGATCAGCTTTCCCGATGATCCCTCGCTGACGCTCAGCCCCGAGATTTCCGCCGAACTGGCGCACAAACAGGGCCATGACATCATCACCGCCTCGGGCCTCACGCTGTTGGGGGCCGATGACAAGGCCGGGGTTGCCATCATCATGACAGCCGCGCGCGAACTTCTTGCCAACCCACAGATTCCGCACGGAAAAATTCGCATCGCTTTCACCCCTGACGAAGAAATCGGCCGCGGCGTTGACAAGCGCCTGCCCGCCGATCTGGGGGTTGATTTCGCCTATACCTTTGATGGCGGCGCGGTGGGCGAGGTGGAATACGAAAGCTTTTCAGCCGATGGCGCCACAGTCACCATCAAAGGCGTGTCCATCCACCCCGGCCTTGCCCGTGGCAAGATGGTCAACGCCATTCACCTTGCCGCCAAGATCGTCGCCGCCCTGCCCCAGCACACCATGCTGCCCGAACTGACCGATGGCCGCGATGGCTTCATTCATGCCACCGATGCCAGCGGCGGCTCGTCGCAGATGGTGTTGAAATTCATCCTGCGGGACTTTGAACGCGATGGGCTGCAGCAAAAAGGCGACATCCTGCGCGCAGTCTGCGCTGCGGTCGCCGCAGGAGAACCCCGCGCCGAGATCACCTGCACCATCGCGCCGCAATACCGCAACATGCGCTATTGGCTGGAACATGACATGCGCCCGGTTGACCTTGCCCGCGAGGCGGCGCGCGAGATGGGCCTTGATCCGGTTTCCGTGCCGATCCGTGGCGGCACCGATGGCTCGCGCCTTACCGAAATGGGGGTGCCCTGCCCGAACCTGTTCACCGGGATGCAGGAAATTCACGGCCCTCTGGAATGGATTTCGGTGCAAGACATGGCGCGGGCGACCGAACTTATGTTGAAAATCGCCACCAAAGCCGCGGGCTGACGGCTCCGAAAGCCCGCATGTCTGATCCGATCTCGCCCTATCACAAACCCGGCTTTTACGACGAGGCGTTGGCCAAAGGGCGGCACCGCGACATCGTCGGCGGCCGCTGGGAAGAGACCGGGCTTATCCAGATGCAGATTCTGTTGAACGCAGGGCTGGAACCGCATCATCAGTTTCTTGACATCGGGGCGGGGTCCTTGCGGCTTGGCTGCCGTCTGGTGCCCTATCTGTTGCCCAACCACTATTGGGCCACTGATCTGTCAGGCGCGCTGTTGCGCCGTGGCTATGAGATGGAGCTTGCCGACAAGACGCGCCTGTCGCCCGACCACCTGATTGAGGACGCGAATTTCGCCTTCCCCGCCCTGCCAGACACCATCACCCATGCCATGGCCTTTGCGGTTTTCACCCATCTGCCGCTTGCCCACCTTGCCCATGGGCTGGCCCGCATCCGCGCGGCCTTTCGCGCGCTGGATTGGGTGATGTTCACGGTTTTTGTCGCCCCCGATGATCAGTTCGACCAGCCCTTTCGCCAACCCGACGGTGTGGTCACCCACCCCGGCCGCGCGCCTTGGCACCACAGGTTGGGCGATGTTTTGCGTACCGCGCAAGCGGCGGGCTTTCATCCCGAAACCCTGCCCACCGAACTGCCGCGCGGCCAATTGCTCATCCGTGCCACGCCAACAATTTCCGGTTGAACTGCCAAAGCTTTGCGCTGATCCTTCGGCAGACAGGAAAGGTGCGCCCATGTTCAAACGCTTTGCCGTTCTCGGCCTTCTGGCCGCCACCCCCACCCATGCCGAAGGCATTTCCAGCGAAATCGCCACCACCGGCCTGGCCCGGACCGAGGCGCGCCTTGCCGCCCTGCCCTCCCCGACCGAGGATGAAACCCTTGCCCTGGGTGCTGTGCACTTCCTGCGCGCGATCGAAGGCAGTTTCCAGACCCGCTGGGCCTATGGCATGACAGACAGGTCGGGCATGCTGCCCCTGCTGCGCCTGCCTTTAGAGGACAACCCCGGCGCCAAGCCCTTTGCCCCCCCCGTCGTGGCGCAGATTTTCACCGAGGCCGAGGCCCAACTTGCCCGCGCCATCACCCGCTTCAACACCCTGCCCGACAGCTCCTCCGCCGCGCTGGAGCTGACGCTTGGCGACGTCTGGTTTGACGTCAACGCCAATGGCTCTCGGGATATGGCCGAGGATATGGCCGCCATCATCGGCACGGTAACCACGGGAATGGGGCCAGAAATGGGGGGCAAAACGCTGGCCCTGCCCACCATCCGCTTTGACATCGCCGATGCTGCTTGGGCCACCGCCTATGCGCATCTTCTGTCAGGGCTGGCAGAAACCGTGCTGGCCTATGACCCGACCGAACCCCTGACCCGCGTGATTGCGGCCCGCAAGACCATGGCCGAATACGGCCCGCCACCCCCCAGTTTTCTGACCGGACTGGACCGGATGCCTGATGAGATCGACCTTATCGCAATGCTGCTTGCCACCCTGAACCAGCAGCCCGACCCCGCCCATGCGGCCAAGGCCCACGCGCATTTCCTGAACATGATCGCCCAGAACCGCCGCTTCTGGACCCTGGTCGAAGATGAAACCGACAACGCGCAGGAATGGCTGCCGAATGCGCGCCAGCAATCGGGCACCGGCATGGTTTTGCCGCCTGAAACCGGCGCTCTTTGGCAGGCCGTGCTGGCCGATGCCGAAGCGGTTTTGAAAGGTGACATGCTTATCCCCTATTGGCGCATCGGCGATCAGGGCGGGGTAAACCTGCAAAAGCTGTTTCTTGATCCAAGACCACAAGACATCGCGGGTTGGGTTCAAGGCTGGTCCGCCCTGCCCTATCTTCAAAAGGGCCCGTTGGTCAGCGCCGAAAACTGGTCGCGGTTCAATGCCATGCTGGTGGGCGATGCGATGCTTTTTGCCATCTGGCTGAACTGAACGGCCCTAGCCTTCGAACCCGATGTCGTGCAAAAACCCCGCCTGCTTTGCCCGCAAGGCCGCATCGAACTGCGCGACCGACAGGTCCAGCGTCAAGGCGCCAAGATTGGGGCGGAACGGCTGCGCGTCGATCAGCCCAAGCTCGTCCAACGCTGCAATCTGATCGGGCCGCAGGGTTTTCAGCCCCGCCACCAGCGCGCGGAAAAAGGCCGGGTCGCTGGCGTTTTCCTTCATCGCGGTCAATTGCGCCAGACGTCCGGGCTTGTGGCGCGGCGTGCCCGGCAAGGGCTTTTCATGGGCGCGGCGCAAGAGCTTTAGCAAATAGTGAAACTCGGTCAAACCGTCGAAATGCAAAAGCCGGGTCGCGGTAACCGGCGCGGCGGGCACGTCTCCGACCGGATAATGGATGGCGAGCTGATAGCCCTTGCCGGCGCGCACAACTGCCTTGCCATTCGGATGGCCGGTCAGCCCGCGGTCCAGAAAGGCCGAAACCGGGTGATATATCGACGTAAGCCGCCCCGGCTCTTGCGGGATGGGCAAGCGAAAGATGCCATCGAACAGGCCATGCTGGGCAATTGCGGCGGGCATCACCCGCTCTGATACCCGAAGCCGCAAATGGTCCTGCCCGGCGGGCGCCCCGGCCAGCTCTGCCGCCAGGGCCCGGCCATCGCGAATGAACTCATCCCCATCGCAATGCACCAGCCAGTCGGCCTTGCACTGGCCATAGGCGATGTTGGCGTTGATGATCTGGCGGCGGGTGTGCAGATAGGGCCGCACCCCGCCGTTGTGCTCCTGCCAATGCGCCTTGTTGCAGCGCGTCAGATGACATGCCTGCATGTCGCGCAAAAGTGCTGCGGTTTCAGGGTCTGGCTTGTCCAGAAAAAGATAGACGGCCGCAGCCCCTTCGTTCAAGTGATGGGCAACAAAGGCCGCCACCAGCGGGGCGGGTTCATCCACGGTCGCAACCACCGCCCAACTGGCAACCATCCACACTCTCCCTCGGGTCAGGTTCAGGCTAATGCAGCTATTTGCCCCTTGCAACCGGGCTAAAGGGCTTCTGTCGCGCCAAGTGTGATAACAAAATTTTTTCCTGTGATCACAATTGTCGCTTTTCCTACAATTCGCCGCGATTCCTGTTTTGAGGCTGCTTGTTTTCATGGCATGAGCGCCCAAATTCATCTGAAACGGGGGCCGCCCATGAACATCCACGAATATCAGGCCAAGGCGCTGTTGCGCAGCTATGGCATTCCGGTTTCTGACGGCCGTGCCGTTTTGAAGGCGGAAGAGGCGAAAACCGCCGCGGGCGAACTTGACGGCCCGCTGTGGGTGGTCAAGGCGCAGATCCACGCCGGCGGGCGCGGCAAGGGCCATTTCGTGGTACCCGCAGCCGGCGAAAAAGGTGGCGTGCGTCTGGCCCGCTCGGTTGGCGAAGCGGCAGAGTTTGCCCGCCAGATGCTGGGCCGCACCCTTGTCACCGTGCAAACCGGCGCTGCGGGCAAGCAAGTGAACCGCATCTACATCGAAGATGGCAGCGACATCGCCAAGGAATTCTATCTGGCGCTGTTGATCGACCGCAAGACAAGCCGCATCTCGATCGTGTCGTCGACCGAAGGCGGGATGAGCATTGAAGACGTGGCCCATGACACGCCTGAAAAGATCCTGACCTTTGTGGTTGATCCCGCAACCGGCTTTCAAGATTTCCACGGCCGCCGCGTTGCCTTTGGCCTTGGCCTTGAAGGCGCGCAGATCAAGCAATGCGTGCAGATCCTGCGCAACCTTTACCGGCTCTTTGTCGAAAAAGACATGGACATGCTGGAGATCAACCCCTTCTGCGTGCTGAAGGACGGCTCCTTGAAGCTGCTTGATGCGAAGATGGGCTTTGACGGCAACGCGCTGTATCGCCACCCCGACATCATGGCGCTGAAAGACGAATCCGAAGAAGACCCCAAGGAACTGGCGGCTTCGAAGTTTGATCTCAACTACATCGCGCTCGACGGCGAGATCGGCTGCATGGTCAACGGCGCAGGTCTGGCAATGGCCACCATGGACATCATCAAGCTTTACGGCGCCGAACCCGCGAACTTCCTTGATGTCGGCGGTGGCGCCACCAAGGAAAAGGTGACCGAAGCTTTCAAGATCATCACCTCAGACCCCAACGTCAAAGGCATTCTGGTCAACATCTTCGGCGGCATCATGCGCTGCGATGTCATCGCCGAAGGCGTGATTGCGGCGGTGAAAGAGGTGGGCCTGCAGGTTCCCTTGGTTGTGCGCCTTGAAGGCACCAACGTGGAACTTGGCAAGGAAATCATCCGCAACTCCGGCCTGAACGTCATCGCGGGCGACAACCTCGCCGATGCGGCCCAGAAAATCGTCAAGGCGGTCAAAGGCTGACGACTTAACAGACTGACGTATTTGCAATGCTCAACGAGGAAAACAGATTATGGTGATGCGCGCAGACAAGTATGGCTTAGCCTATTTCCCGGTGCCGAAAGCAGCCTGCACGACTTTGAAGCGTGTTATGCACAGACTGGAGAACGGCAGACCATATCATCCGGTCCTGCATGACGGCAAGAATATCCAGCGACGCTACCCTAACGAGGATTTCACGCCCGAGATCATGGCGTCGCTCTCAAGCCACTGGAAATTCACAGTCATCCGCGATCCGGCGCGCCGCATAATCTCGGCCTATAATAACAAGATTGGCCCATGGTCGGTGCGAATAGCTGAGGCACTCCAAAGGCCGGACCGTGTCGAAGCTCTGCGCACGGATGGGATTGAAGCCGAGCCAGATATCGATGCCTTCATTCTGAACCTCGACGCTTACCGCCGTAACTTCGCGGATATACGCCACCACACTGATCCCCACCGCGTCTTCCTAGGCGACGACCTGTCGGTGTTTGACCGGATTTACCGTATAGAGGAGATGGATCTGCTGCGCGGCGAACTGTCAAGACGCAGCGGGGGCGAGGTGATCTTCCCGAAAGCCAACTCTTCGTCGCGTCGGCTCGAACCCACAACGCCGGCTGCACGTGACGCGCTAATGGCCTTTGTCGATCCCGAATATGATTTCTTAGCAGATTTCTATCCCAGAAGAGCATCGTCCCACTCTTTGGAAGTTTAACGGCCAAGTTACGCCGAAAGAATGATGATAAACAGCCTGAACTTCGAATGACCCGCGGGACTATGGCTCGCGTGCCATCGACTAACCAAACAAGGAACGCCCTCATGGCCGTACTCGTCGACAAGCACACCAAAGTCATCTGCCAGGGCTTTACCGGCAGCCAAGGCACGTTCCACTCGGAACAGGCCATCGCCTATGGCACCCAGATGGTCGGGGGGGTAACACCCGGCAAGGGTGGCACCAGCCACCTGAACCTGCCGGTCTTCGACAGCGTTCATGATGCCATGGAACGCACCGGCGCAAACGCCAGCGTCATCTATGTGCCCCCGCCCTTTGCCGCCGACAGCATTTTGGAAGCCATCGACGCCGAAATGCCGCTGATCGTCTGCATCACCGAAGGCATTCCGGTTCTGGACATGGTGAAGGTCAAGCGCGCCCTTCTGAACTCCAAATCCCGCCTGATCGGGCCGAACTGCCCCGGCGTCATCACGCCGGATGCCTGCAAGATCGGCATCATGCCTGGCCATATCCACCGCCGGGGCTCGGTCGGGGTTGTGTCGCGCTCGGGCACGCTGACTTATGAGGCGGTCAAGCAAACCACCGATCTTGGCCTTGGCCAGTCCACCGCTGTGGGCATCGGCGGGGGCCCGATCAAGGGCACCGAACACATTGACGTTTTGGAAATGTTCTTGGCCGATCCTGAAACCACCTCGATCATCATGATCGGGGAAATCGGCGGTTCCGCCGAAGAAGAGGCCGCCGAATTCCTTGCATCTGAAAAGAAAAAGGGCCGCTGGAAACCCACCGCCGGGTTTATCGCCGGCCGCACCGCGCCAAAGGGCCGCCGCATGGGCCATGCCGGGGCCATTGTCGCCGGTGGCAAGGGCGATGCCGAAAGCAAGATCGAAGCCATGAAATCCGCCGGCATCATCGTTGCAGAAAGCCCCGCCCATCTGGGCGAGGCGGTCTTGAAAGCGATCAAGGGCTGAATTCCTGCAGCGGGCGGGGCCAGACCCCGCCCCTGCAACTGGTGAGCCGTCTCACCCCATAGGAGCCAAGGACATGACCGAACAGACCCCGAATTCCGCCTTCCATGCATCAAGCTTCCTGAATGGGGCCAATGCCGATTACGTTGACCAACTGGCCGCGCGCCATGCCGCCGACCCCAGTTCGGTCGATGCCGGCTGGGCCGAGTTTTTCCGCGCCCTTGGCGACAGCGAGGCCGACGCCCGCCGCGCCGCCGCAGGCCCGTCCTGGGCGCGCGCCGATTGGGCGCCCAGCCCCTCCGATGATCTGAGCGCCGCCCTTACCGGCGAATGGCCCGCCGCGCCTGAGGGCAAGGCCGCCGCCAAAAAGATCGTTGAAAAGGCCGCCGAAAAGGGCGTGGCGCTTAGCCAGGATCAGGTTCAGCGTGCGGTTCTCGACAGCATCCGCGCCATCATGCTGATCCGCGCCTACCGGATCCGGGGCCATCTGGCCGCCGATCTTGATCCCTTGGGCATGACCCCCACCGGCAGCCACCCCGAACTTGACCCCGTCTCTTACGGCTTTACCGAAGCCGACATGGACCGGCCGATCTTCATCGACAACGTGCTGGGGCTGGAAACTGCCTCGATGCGCCAGATCATCGAGATCGTGAAGCGCACCTATTGCGGCACCTTCGCCCTGCAATACATGCACATCTCAGACCCCGAACAGGCGTCGTGGCTGAAAGAACGCATCGAAGGCTATGGCAAGGAAATCGCCTTCACCCGCGAAGGCCGCCGCGCCATTCTGAACAAGCTGGTCGAAGCCGAAGGCTATGAAAAGTTCCTGCATGTCAAATACATGGGGACCAAGCGCTTTGGCCTTGATGGCGCCGAGGCGCTGATCCCGGCCATGGAGGCGATGATCAAGGTCGGCGGCGCGCATGGGGTCAAAGACATCATCATCGGCATGCCGCACCGCGGGCGCCTGAACATTCTCGCCAATGTCATGCAAAAACCCTATCAGGCGATCTTCCACGAATTCCAGGGCGGCTCTTACAAGCCTGAAGACATCGACGGCTCGGGTGACGTGAAATATCACCTCGGCGCCTCCAGCGACCGGACCTTTGACGGCAACACCGTTCACCTCAGCCTCACCGCCAACCCCAGCCACCTGGAAGCGGTGAACCCGGTTGTCTTGGGCAAGGTTCGCGCCAAGCAAGACCAGAACGGCGACAGCCCGGATGAACGCAGCAGCGTCATGCCGATCTTGCTGCATGGCGACGCGGCCTTTGCAGGCCAGGGTGTCGTGGCCGAATGCTTCCAGCTTTCGGGCATCAAAGGCCACCGCACAGGGGGCTGCATTCATATCGTGGTGAACAACCAGATCGGCTTTACCACCGCTCCGGCCTTCAGCCGCACCTCGCCCTACCCCACCGACATTGCCCTGATGGTCGAAGCGCCGATCTTCCACGTCAACGGCGATGACCCCGAAGCGGTGGTGCATGCCGCCAAGGTCGCCACCGAATACCGCCAGAAGTTCCACAAGGACGTGGTTCTGGACATCTTCTGCTATCGCCGCTTCGGTCACAACGAAGGCGACGAGCCGATGTTCACCAACCCCGCGATGTACAACCGCATCCGCAAGCAAAAGACCACGCTTCAGCTTTACACCGAACGTCTGGTGGCCGACGGGTTGATCCCCGAAGGCGAAATCGAAGACATGAAGGCCGCCTTTCAGGCCAAGCTGAACGAGGAATTTGAAGCCGGCAAGAACTTCAAACCCAACAAGGCCGACTGGCTGGATGGGCGCTGGAAGAACATGCAGCCCAAGGATCTCGCCCATTACGAACGCGGGGAAACCTGGATCAAATCCGAAACCTTCGCCGAAATCGGCGCGGCGCTGACCCGCGTGCCGGACGGCTTTGATCTGCACAAGACCGTCGCGCGCCAGCTTGAGGCCAAGAAAGAGATGTTCGCCAAGGGCGATGGCTTTGATTGGGCCACCGCCGAGGCGCTTGCCTTTGGCTCGTTGCAGGTCGAAGGGTTTCCAGTGCGCCTTGCCGGGCAGGATTGCACCCGCGGCACCTTCAGCCAGCGGCATTCAGGCTGGGTCAATCAGATCACCGAAGAGCGCCATTATCCGCTGAACCACATCCGGCCCGGTCAGGCACGTTATGAGGTGATCGACAGCGCGCTTTCAGAATATGCCGTGCTTGGCTTTGAATATGGCTATTCGCTGGCCGAACCGAATGGCTTGACGCTGTGGGAAGGCCAGTTTGGCGATTTCGCCAACGGCGCGCAGATCATGTTCGACCAGTTCATCAACTCGGGCGAAAGCAAATGGCTGCGCATGTCGGGGCTAGTGGTGCTTTTGCCGCATGGCTTCGAAGGCCAGGGCCCCGAACACTCTTCCGCCCGACTGGAGCGGTTCTTGCAGCTTTCGGCCGAAGAAAACTGGATCGTGGCCAATTGCACGACCCCGGCCAACTACTTCCACATTCTGCGCCGCCAGCTGCATCGCACCTTCCGCAAACCGCTGATCCTGATGACGCCGAAATCGCTTTTGCGCCACCCGATGGCAATTTCAAAGACCGCGGATTTCACCGAAGGCTCCACCTTCCACCGCGTGCTTTGGGATGATGCTGAAAAGGGCAACTCGAAGCTGACGCTGAAATCGGACGACAAGATCAAGCGTGTCGTGCTGTGCTCGGGCAAGGTCTATTACGACCTTTTGGCAGAGCGCGATGCGCGGGGGCAGGATGACACCTATCTCATGCGGCTTGAACAGATCTACCCGACGCCAAAGATCTCGCTCCGGGCCGAACTCAGCCGCTTCAAGACAGCCGAGGTGATCTGGTGTCAGGAAGAGCCGAAGAACCAAGGCGCGTGGTCCCATATCGAACCCGAACTGGAAGCCATCCTGACCGAAATCGGCGCCAAGCACACCCGCTTCCGCTATGCCGGTCGCAAAGCCTCCGCCTCGCCCGCAACGGGCTTGGCCAGCCGCCACAAATTTGAACAAGAAACCCTCGTCAAAGAGGATCTGGGCTGATCGCCCAGAGGACAGGAGATCAAAATGACCGATGTTATGGTGCCCTCCCTGGGCGAAAGCGTCTCTGAGGCAACCGTTTCGACCTGGTTCAAAAAGGTCGGCGATTTCGTGAAACAGGACGAGATGCTGTGCGAATTGGAAACCGATAAGGTTTCGGTCGAAGTGCCCTCGCCCGTGACCGGTGTGCTGGCCGAAATCATCGCCCCCGAAGGCGCGACCGTGGACGCCAAGGCGCGTCTGGCCATCGTGACCGAAGGTGCCGCCAGGGCCGCCGCTGCCCCTGCGGCCAAGGCCGAGGCCCCGAAACCCGTCGCAGCGCCTGCCGCGAAAGACGTTGAAAACGCCCCCGCCGCGAAAAAGGCCATGGCCGAGGCAGGCCTTGGCGCCGATCAGGTACAAGGCTCGGGGCGTGATGGCCGTGTTATGAAAGAAGACGTCGCGCGCGCCGCCGCCGCCGTTTCGGCCGCTGCCAGCGCCCCTGCCGCAGCAGCAGCCATTCCGCGCGCCCCGGTGCCCGCCGATGACGCTGCCCGCGAAGAACGCGTCAAGATGACCCGCCTGCGCGCCACCATCGCCCGCCGCCTGAAAGACGCGCAAAACACCGCCGCCATGCTGACCACCTATAACGAGGTGGACATGTCCGGCATTATGGGCTTGCGCAACGAATACAAGGACATCTTTGAAAAGAAGCACGGCGTGAAGCTGGGCTTCATGTCCTTCTTCGTCAAGGCCTGCAACCACGCCCTGAAAGAAGTGCCCGAGGTCAACGCCGAGATTGATGGCCAGGACGTTGTCTATAAAAACTACGTCCATATGGGCGTGGCCGTCGGCACCCCGAACGGTCTTGTCGTGCCGGTCTTGCGCGATGCCGACCAGATGGGCTTTGCCGCCATTGAAAAGAAAATCGCCGAACTCGGCCTGCGCGCCCGCGATGGCAAACTGTCGATGGCCGAAATGCAGGGCGGTTCCTTCACCATCTCGAACGGTGGCGTCTACGGCTCGCTCATGTCCTCGCCCATCCTGAACCCGCCACAGTCGGGCATCTTGGGCATGCACAAGATCCAGGACCGCCCGGTGGTGGTGAACGGCCAGATCGTCATCCGCCCGATGATGTATCTCGCGCTCAGCTACGACCACCGCATCGTCGATGGCAAAGGTGCTGTGACCTTCCTCGTGCGCGTCAAAGAAGCACTTGAAGATCCGCGCCGCTTGTTGATGGATCTGTGATGGAGTCCTTGCGCTGAGCGACACCCAAAGTGGATTGTCGAGGCGGGGTATGCCCCGCCTTCGCAGCCTTGTTACCTCGTTCAGCAGTTTTTCGATCTGATTTGCCAAAGAGGCCAATCCCATGACGTTAACAAGCCCGCCTTGTCTTTTTCTAGACGCTGAAACGACGCCGTCCCAGCGCAAGGCCGTTGCTGAACGCTTGGTCGAAAAGCATCCTCAAAGCTTTGCAATACCAGAACAGGCCCTCTCGTTCCTGCGCAGCATTCATTTGCCTGCAAGTTTGAGATGGTCCTTCCTAAACAATGGTAAGGCTGGGACATCCACTTCCCGCCGTTTCCTATTCCAACTGGAATTCGGCGTACCACTGAGCGCAGTCTGGCACGTCCCTCAGGACATAAATCCCGATGGGGTCGTCCATAACCTGCAGGGTAGTTCGGGCATCCTGAGAGCCGCCGTTGCTCTACCGACACCAATGGCCAAAATCACAGATTCTTTGCGCCTTACCACAGTCCGCCATCCGGCATCCCGTGCGATCTCGGCCTTTGAATACCTCTGCAAATCTCATGACATGGCCCATAGTTGGTTTGCACAGGACCGCTTGCGTATGAATGCTGTCGCAGGCTTTGACTGGGGCACGGACTGCCGCACATCACGTGGCTTTGCTAAGTTTCTTGACTATCTCATGTGGTCGAAAACCAGTCTGCCCTATAATGAAATCAACCCTCACTGGCGTCCACAGATCGACAATATCGTTCCCACCGTGTTTCATCCTGAAATAATAGGCCGGGTTGAAGATATGCCGGCATTCTTCCACGCCGTTGCAGAACGACTAGACGAAAGCCTGCCGTCCGAGTTTGACCTGCCCCCGGCCAATCAACAAACCTATACCGCCGGCCGCGATTGGTTGAGCAACGAAGCTTGCATGCAGCTCGAAACAATCTTCGCGCAAGATTACACCTGGCTCGGCTATCAGCCCGATGAATGGCGAAAGGCCCCGGCATGACCCCCGAACTTACCGCGCTCACCCTCGCGGCCCTGCTGCAAGTGGTACAATTTGGGCTTTATGCCGTACCGGCCAACCGCGAACTTGGGGTGGGCTATACCTCCTCGGCCCGCGATTACGCGCCCAGTCGTCAGCTCTCGGTCATGACCGGCCGTTTGCAGCGCGCCTTTGCCAACCACTTCGAAGCGCTGATCTTTTTCACCATCGCCGTCGTGGTCGTGACCTTGTCGAACCAATCCACCCCAACCACCCAATTCGCCGCCTACAGCTACCTCGCAGCCCGCATCGCCTATATCCCCGCCTATGCTTTTGGCTGGCGGCCATGGCGCTCGGCGATCTGGTTCGTGGGCTTCCTCGCCACCCTGACCATGCTGGTCGCCGCCCTGATCTGACCCAACCCCGCCAGCCTGTGTCGGGACGCATGCCAGACGCGTGCCAGACGCAAACCAGACACAGGCCAGACGCGAAAAATCAAAGGAAACAACACCATGGCTGAATTTGACGTTATCATCCTTGGCGCTGGCCCCGGTGGCTATGTCTCGGCCATTCGCTGCGCCCAGTTGGGCCTGAAAACCGCCGTTGTCGAAGGCCGCGAGACACTGGGCGGCACCTGCCTGAACGTGGGTTGCATTCCGTCCAAAGCACTGTTGCACGCCACCCATTCCCTGCATGAAGTCCATGAAAACTTTGAGAAAATGGGCCTGATGGGGTCAAAGACCACAGTCGATTGGGCCAAGATGCTGGACTACAAGCAGGATGTGGTAAACGGCAACACCAAGGGGATCGAGTTCCTGTTTAAAAAGAACAAGGTCACCTGGCTGAAAGGCTGGGGCACCATTCCCGCGCCGGGCCAAGTCAAGGTCGGCGATGAGGTGCACATCGCAAAAAATATCGTAATTGCAACGGGTTCCGAGGCATCCTCCCTTCCCGGCGTGACGGTTGATGAAAAGGTCGTCGTCACCTCCACCGGTGCGCTGACCCTTCCCGCCATCCCCAAAACCATGGTCGTGATCGGCGCAGGCGTCATTGGCCTTGAAATGGGGTCCGTCTATGCCCGTCTGGGCACCCAAGTGACGGTCGTGGAATACCTTGATGCCATTACCCCCGGCATGGACGGCGAAGTGGCCAAAGCCTTCCAGAAAATCCTCACGAAACAGGGGCTTACCTTCGTCTTGGGTGCGGCAGTGCAAAAGGTGAATGAGGGCAAAAAGGGCGCGAAGGTCACCTACAAGCTGCGCAAAGACGACTCCGAGGTCACGCTCGAGGCTGATGTTGTCCTCGTCGCCACCGGTCGCAAACCCTTTACTGCGGGGCTGGGGCTTGAAGCCCTCGGCGTTGAAATGCTGCCGCGCGGGCAGATCAAAACCGACGCGCATTTCCAAACCAATATCAAAGGCTTGTATGCCATCGGCGATGCGATTGTCGGCCCAATGCTGGCCCATAAGGCCGAAGACGAAGGCATGGCCGTTGCCGAAATCATGGCAGGCAAGCACGGTCACGTTAACTATTCGGTCATCCCGGGTGTGGTATACACAACCCCAGAAGTGGCATCCGTGGGGGCAACCGAAGAGCAGCTGAAAGAACAGGGCCGCGCCTATAAGGTTGGCAAATTCCCCTTCATGGGCAACGCACGGGCGAAAGCCGTGTTTCAGGCTGAAGGCTTTGTGAAAATCTTGGCCGACGCCGCGACTGACCGGATTCTGGGCGCCCATATCATCGGCCCGGCCGCAGGCGATCTGATTCATGAGGTCTGCGTGGCGATGGAATTTGGTGCCTCGGCGCAAGACCTCGCGCTGACCTGCCACGCCCACCCGACCTATTCCGAGGCCGTGCGCGAAGCGGGCCTCGCCTGCGGCGACGGCGCGATCCATGCCTGATGGGCTGACGCCGGATCAGGCCGCCTTCTGGGCGGCCTTTCTGGCCAGCCCTGCCGCGCCCGCTGATGCCCGGGCGCGGTTTCATTCGGTCTTTTCCATCGGCGAAGGCAGTGATGCGGGTGCTGCTCTCGTACTGTCTGGCGCAAAGACCGCAACCTCATCTCTGCCCGGCGACTTCGCACCGGGTGCAGCGCCGGTTCCGGGCAGCCTTTCGTTGCTGACAGCAGCGGCCGGGCGGCCCGTTGCCATCGTCGAGACGCTGTCGATGGCGCCCATGTCTTTGGGCGACATGGACGCAGACTTTCGCGCCGCCTACGCCGAATGGCCCGATACGGCCAGCTTTCTGCGCGGCACGACAGACTGGTACCGCGGGCTTGATCCCGCGTTTACCGCCGACACCCCGCTGCTGGCCGAACGCTTCCGCGTCATCTGGCCGTGACAGCCCCGCAGGCGCTCAAAGGCCCTTGTGGGATCCGTCACAGAAGGCCCCGTTCTGGGACTGTTTGCAGCCGCACAGGAAAGCGGTCTTGGTTTCCTCGGCGGTGACTTTGGTGGGCACAAAGGCGGTTCCCTTGTGGCTGCCATCGCAAAACGGCTGGTTCTTCGATTCGCCACAGGCGCACCAGAAATAGCTCTTTCCGGCCTCCATCTCGACCTTGTAAGGCGCTTTCTGGGCGATCTTCGGAATATCTGACATTTGCGTTCCCTTTCCCGGAATGGCTGCCGCCCATCTTGTGGGAAACCGGCCGTCTGGCAAGACGTAGCGCTGTGCGAACCGGGATCAATCACCCTGCGCGCCTGCACAAATGAAAACAGCGCCCGAAGGCGCTGCTGTCTCATCCAGTCGTCGAAGGCTGGTTGGTGGAGCCAGGGAGGTGCGCTATCATCGAGAAATATAGTAACAATATCCATATTTTAAAGTGAATTTCCTGAATTTCAAGTAGCAGTAAATCGTAGCAAACTTTGACCCGGTCGGGCGATGGACACCCTCATGTTCTGATAGAGGTAGTAGTGACCGGCGGGCGACGATCCAGCCAACTGCCGAAGATACCTTGGACAAATGCACGATATCGGTTGGGGTCGAACTCCCCACTGAGTCGCTGCTCAAAATCATCCCGAGCCAGCCGCACCGTTTCCGAGACGGCACCGCCCACAACTCCGGGGTTCGGTCGAATGTCCAATTGCTGGATCACTTCCTCAACCATCTGAACGACCAAGGCAATTTCCAAGAGGTCTTGTTCGGCTGTTCTCTCTTTGACCCGGTTGTCGATCAGATCGGCAACAGTGGTCCGATAGGCCAAAGCGATCAGCGGCAACCTGGAAGCTGCAATCGGGGCCTCTCCTGCCTCCAGGCGATAGAGTGTGGTCTTGCCCAGCCCAATACGCTCTGCGGCGGCTGACAATGAAAGCCCAGCACGCTCACGGGCAGCCTTGATGTTGTCGTGAAGCATGATGCGCCTGCGAAAATTCCACAGCAGTGTTCCTTTTCGCGGAACACATGTAAAGAAAAAACCTACTAATAAATGGATTTTTGTAGCGAATCGTTCCTTTTCACGGAATATGACGGCTTATGACATTGCATGAATTCCTCCTCACATCGAAGATCGCAGTCCGCGAATTTGCCCGACGCTGTGATACGAGCGCATCGACGATAATCCGGTTGAGGGACTTCCAAACCATACCGAGCCGCCGGGTCCTGGATGCAATTCATCGCGAGACAGATGGTCAAGTCAGGGTGGAGGAATTGATCAGGATCGAGACCAAGCCATCGGCTGAGGCCCCCGCCCCATTGGGGCGAAATGAGAGAGGCCAGGATCAACCTAGACCAGCAGATGACGTCACAGTGTATCGCGATGGGGAGGGGCACGAATGAGCTTTTGGTCGGTCTTTTGGGAAGCAGCCCTTACCGGCAAGATTGTGCTTGTGGGTTTCCTGAGCGTGATTGTGGGATATGTTGTTGGCTTCGGCGTCGCCAGCGTTTTGGGTCGAATATTGGCGTTCTGCGGATTCTTCTTGGTCTCGCTTGTGATGCTGGCAACGTCATCCGGCTTTGAAATGCTCACACAACTCCATCGCCATGGAGCGACCAATCACAGTGGCAGCGTGATGGCGACAATCACATTTCTCACGAATGCGATGTTCCTGGCATGCGTTGTGTTTGGCGTTTTCGCCCGCAAACATGTTGACGAAGAGGTTCGCGAACAGGTGGCCGCAATGGGCCCGGAGAGTTTCTTCGAGCAGATATCGGTTCTCTATGCCGACCCGAGAATGTCATCCGGTGGCTGGTTTGCAGACCGCTGGGCACCTATGACCAAAGCTGAAAGATTGGCCTGGTGTGGCCATCATCTGGAGGGTTTGCGGGCACTCCGCCAAGCCCACTCAGACGGCTTCGGCACGTTCAACCCCAACCTCGCGTCTCGATTGGCTCAATTGGATTTGGAGAAAAGCGTATGACCAAATATTACACGGTGAAACTCCAGAAGGGCTCGGTCTCACGCACGGTCCGTGTGTCCGCCACCAGTGAGACGAATGCACGGTATCTGGCCGAGAAGGCCAATGCGGGGTTCACCGCTATTGATGTTCGTCCGGCATAGAGATCGTGCTGGCAAGAATCATTTTGACCGCTCGGACCATTGCTCAAAGGATGTCTTGATCTTGCCGGTTCTCAAATCCAACAATCCACAGCCGCAGCATGAGTCGCCGGAAGTTGGTTGAATCCGCGATGGGATGGTTCGATCTCGGCACGGTGTTTGAGTGAAACGGATGGTGCCATGTTTCTGGCATATTGTCCGCCATCAGCGCCCATGGAACAGTTTAGCATGATTGCGTAGCGGAGGGTTTACGGCTCATCTTTACCCTAGATGGAGTTGAAGATGATGAAGAAACCCGTGACGACGAAGGCGCCTGCTGAGCAGGTTGTTAAGG
>JAIOXV010000025.1 GCA_021741465.1 Paracoccaceae bacterium | reverse complement strand
GGATCTGCATCGGTGATCCGGCAACCCTGCTTCTGACCGAAACCGGCGAGGTCGCGCTGATGGCCGTGGTGAAAAGGCGCTACCTTGGCCTTTTCCCCTACCGGCAAAAGGCCCGGCTGGGGCAACTTGGCCCGGTTGTCTCGCGCATTCTGACACCCGCCATTCGGCAAGGCTCGCAGATGCGAATTCGCATTGTGGGCTTGACCCCCGAGCATCTGTGCGGGGTCGAAGGGCCGGAAATCTTTGTGTCGATTTGGGCCGATCCTCTGGCGTTGCGGCCCTTGCCTTCGCGGCCCAGGCCATAGAATTCACTCTTCCATTGATTTGTGGAATGGAATATTTATTCCATAGATGAGCGCCACGCTTTGGAGAGCACCATGAAACCGCTAGACGTCATCACCATTGGCCGTGCTTCGGTTGATCTTTACGGCGCGCAGGTGGGGGGGCGGCTCGAGGACATGGGGTCTTTCCAGAAATACATCGGTGGCAGCCCTTGCAACATGGCGGCCGGCACGGCCCGGCTGGGGCTGAAATCGGCGCTGATTACGCGGGTTGGCGATGAACATATGGGGCGCTTCATTCGTGAAGAACTGACGCGCGAAGGCGTGAATGTTCAAGGCATCAAGACCGATCCCGAACGGTTGACGGCACTGGTCCTGCTGGGCATTCGCGATGAAAAACAATTCCCCCTCATCTTTTATCGCGAAAACTGCGCCGATATGGCGCTATGCGAAGACGACATCGACGAAGGCTTCATCGCGTCGGCCCGGTCTGTTGTAGCCACTGGCACCCACCTGTCACACCCACGCACCGAAGCCGCGGTCATGAAGGCGCTGAACCTCGCGCGCAAGCACGGCCTGCGCACGGCTTTGGACATCGACTATCGGCCCAATCTTTGGGGTCTTGCCGGCCATGGTGACGGTGAAAACCGGTTCATCGAATCTGCCGCTGTCACGGCAAAGCTGCGATCCACCCTGCATCTTTTTGATCTGATCGTTGGCACCGAGGAAGAGTTCCACATCGCTGGCGGCACAACTGACACGATCGCCGCCCTGCGCGCCGTCCGGGCTGTTTCAACCGCCACTCTGGTGTGCAAGCGCGGGCCGATGGGGGCCTCGGCTTTCGCCGGGGAAATTCCGGCCACCCTTGACGCGGGCGAGACGGGGCCCGGCTTTGCGATTGAGGTGTTCAACGTTCTTGGCGCGGGCGATGGCTTCATGTCCGGTCTTATCAAGGGTTGGCTGGACGATGCACCTTGGCCAACCGCCCTGAAATACGCCAATGCTTGCGGGGCCTTTGCCGTTTCCCGCCATGGCTGCACACCTGCCTATCCATCATGGGAAGAGTTGCAGTTCTTCCTGTCGCGCGGCGTTGTCACAAAAGCTCTGCGCAAAGATGCGGCGCTGGAACAGGTGCATTGGGCAACCAACCGGCACAAGGATTGGTCGACCATGCGGGTCTTTGCCTTTGACCACCGCATGCAGCTTGAGGCGATGGTCGGGGCAACCCCGGCCAAAATCGGGGCGTTCAAAGAGCTGTGCCTGAAAGCCGCGCTGCAGGTTTCAGCCGGGCGGCCTGGCTATGGGATACTTTGCGACAGCCGACTTGGTCGTGATGCGCTTTACGCCGCCGCCGGCACGGGCCTTTGGATCGGCCGGCCGGTTGAATGGCCCGGCTCGCGCCCGCTGGAGACAGAGCCGGAACTCGGCCCTGATCTTGGCGGGTTGTCTGAATGGCCATTGGAACATGTGGTGAAGGTTCTGTGCTTTTACCACCCCGATGACAGCGCCGAGATCAAGTCTGCGCAGGAAGAAACCGTGCGGCGCCTGTTCCATGCCTGCCGTCACAACCGCCTGGAAATGCTGTTAGAGATCATCCCGTCCAAGGTGGCCCCCGTGAATGACACGACCAGCGCCGCCGTTATCCAGCGGTTCTATGATCTGGGCATCTACCCCGATTGGTGGAAGCTGGAGCCCTTTGCCACCGATGCCGCCTATCGCGCTGCGTGCAGTGCCATCACCGACAATGATCCGCATGTGCGGGGCATCGTCGTTCTTGGGCTGGATGCCAGCGAAGAAAGCCTTGCAGATTCGCTGGCCCTTGCCGCAAGTCATGATCTGGTCAAAGGCTTTGCCATTGGCCGCACGATCTTTGGCGATGCCGCCCGCGGTTGGCTGGCTGGCAAGATGACCGATGTTCAGGCCGTAGAAGACATGGCCGCGAAATATTCCCGCCTTTGTGGCATCTGGGATGCCGTGCGCGCCGGACAAGGAGCGAAAGCATGACGACGATCCGACTGACCGCGGCCCAAGCCATGGTGAAATGGCTTTCGGTGCAGATGACGTCCGACGGCAGCCGCTTTATCGAAGGCGTCTGGGCGATCTTCGGCCATGGCAACGTGGCAGGTCTGGGCGAGGCCCTGCATGGCATCAAAGAGGTTCTGCCCACCTGGCGCGGACAGAATGAACAAACCATGGCCCATGCCGCGATTGCTTTTGCCAAGACACATAAGCGCCAGCGGGCCATGGCTGTCACATCGTCCATCGGGCCTGGGGCGACCAACATGGTCACCGCCGCCGCTTTGGCCCATGTGAACCGCCTGCCGCTTCTTTTGATTCCGGGCGATGTATTTGCCAACCGCGCCCCAGATCCTGTCTTGCAACAGATCGAGGATTTCGATGATGCAACTGTCAGCGCCAACGACTGTTTTCGCCCGGTGGTTCGCTATTTCGACCGCATCTCACGGCCTGAGCATATTCTTACTGCTCTTCCCCGCGCCTTGCGGGTGATGACAGATCCGGCGAATTGCGGCCCGGTTTGCCTTGCCTTTTGCCAAGACACTCAGGCCGAGGCCTATGACTATCCGGTCGCGTTCTTTACCCCCAAGGTCTGGCACATCCGCCGCCCCGAACCCGACGCGCGCGAACTGGCCGAGGCAGTCGCCACCATCAAGGCCGCAAAGAAGCCGCTGATCGTAACCGGCGGCGGGGTGATCTATTCCGGGGCCGAGCCGGCATTGCGCGACTTTGCCCTGCGCCACAACATTCCCATGGTTGAAACCCAAGCTGGCAAAGGTGCGGTGGATTGGCAAGAGCAACTGCACTTCGGCTCCCCCGGCGTGACGGGAACCGACTGTGGCAACAAGCTGGCCGCCGAAGCCGATCTGGTGATCGGCGTGGGCACCCGGTTTCAGGATTTCACCACCGGGTCCTGGACGGTATTTTCCGCCCCGAATCGCAAGCTTCTTTCGATCAATATTCACGGCTATGACGCGGCCAAACGCGGGGCGCAAAGCCTGGTCTCTGACGCCAAGGTTGCGCTGGAAAAGATCAGTGCAGGTCTGGGTGGGCATCGCTTTGCTGACCCCGATTTTGCCGCCCGCACGGCGTGGTTCCAGACCACCGAGGCGGTGATGGCCGCACCCAACGGCGCGGGTCTGCCGACCGATGCCCAAGTCATCGGCGCAGTGCAGCGCAATACTGGCAAGAAATCGGTCGTGATGTGTGCTGCGGGCACCATGCCGGGCGCGCTGCATGTGCTGTGGCGGGCGGCTGCGGGCGGCTATCACATGGAATATGGCTACAGTTGCATGGGCTATGAAATCGCCGGGGCAATGGGCATCAAGATGGCCGCGCCCGATAAAGATGTGGTCTGCATGGTGGGCGATGGCAGCTATATGATGGCCAATTCTGAACTGGCGACGGCGGTGATGATGGGCATTCCCTTCACTGTGGTTCTGACCGACAACCGTGGCTATGGCTGCATCAACCGGCTGCAAAAGGGCACCGGCGGGGCTGCGTTCAACAATTTGCTCGACGACAGCTATCATGTGAACCCGTCGCAGATCGACTTCGTGGCCCATTCCCGCAGCATGGGGGCAATTGTCGTAAAGGCAGGCTCTATTGCTCAGTTAGAGACAGAGCTGCAGGCCGCCAAAGCTGCCACGATCCCGACAGTGATCGTGATCGACACCGATCCGATGCCCGGCACCGGGGCGGGCGGCACGTGGTGGGATGTGGCCGTGCCCGAAGTGTCAGACCGCATCGAAGTAAACAACGCCCGCAAAGACTATGAACAAGCGACCAAGCGCCAATGGCTGGTCAACTAAGGGAACTGACATGATCCAATTCGGAACCAACCCCATCGCCTGGGCCAATGACGATGACCAGTCCATCGGGGCCGATATCCCGACCAGCCGGATCCTTGAAGAAGCCGGATTGCAGATCGGCTTTGACGGGATTGAAAACGGCCACCGCTGGCCCGAAGATCCCGAAGCCCTACGCGCATTGCTGGCAGGCTATGGCCTGAAGTTCATTTCAGGCTGGTATTCGACAGAGCTTCTGACCCGCTCGGTCGCGGATGAAATCAAGGCTTGCCAGCATCACCTTGCCAAGCTGAAGCACAATGGCTGCGCTGTGATGATTGTGTGCGAAACCTCTAACGCCATTCATGGTGATGTGCAAAAGCCGGTGAATGACCGCCCACGCCTGACCGGTCCCGAAATGCGGGATTTTGGTGCCAAACTGGAAGCCTTTGCCGCCTATTTGGCCGGGCAAGGCGTGACGCTGGTTTACCATCATCACATGGGAACAATCGTCGAATCTCCTGCGGAAATCGACGCGCTCATGGCCGCCACGGGGCCGCATACCCATCTTTTGTTCGACGCAGGACATTGTGCCTTTGGTGGTGGCGATCCGGTGGCCGTGCTGACCAAACATGCCGCCCGTGTGCGCCATTTTCATGCCAAGAACATCCGTCCTGCCGTCACCGCCAAGGTGCGGTCTGAAGGATGGTCGTTCCTGAAGGCGGTTGTGGGCGGGGCTTTCACTGTTCCGGGTGATCAGGAAGGCGGGGTGGATTTCGGCCCGCTTTTGAAGATTCTTGCCGCAAACAAATACGATGGTTGGATCGTGATCGAGGCCGAGCAAGACCCCAATCTTCGCAACCCGCTGCTGTATCAGACGCTGGGCTTGGCGACGCTGAAGCGTCTGGCAAAGGAAGCTGGCCTTATCTAGGCCGCGCCAAGCAGAAAGGACGGCCATGACAGATTTGTTGCGAAAGCCCAGCGGCACCCAAGGTAAAGTGCATGATATCAACCCCGCCAGTGCAGGCTGGGGCTATGTCGGCTTTGCGCTTTATCGGCTGGAGCCGGGCGATACCGCGGCCGAGGCCACCGGCGACAATGAGACGATCCTTGTCGTTGTCGAAGGCAAGGCGCAGATCACCGCCTCGGGTCAGGATTGGGGCGTTATGGGCGACCGGATGGATGTGTTTGAAAAGTCACCTCCACATTGTCTCTATGTGCCGAATGATGACGCTTGGCGGGCAGTGGCAACCACGCCCTGCACCCTTGCCGTCTGCCGCGCGCCGGGCAAGGGCGGCCACAAGGCCCAGCGTTTGGGTCCTGAGGGGATTGATCTGACGCCACGCGGCAAGGGCACGAACACGCGCTACGTCAACAACATCGCCATGGAGGCCCGCGAAGTGGCCGATAGCCTGCTTGTGACCGAGGTGTTTACCCCCGCCGGTCATTGGTCAAGCTATCCCAGCCACCGCCATGATGAGGATGACTTCCCCAACATGACCTATCTGGAAGAGACCTATTACCACCGCCTGAACCCCGCGCAGGGCTTTGGCATCCAGCGGGTCTATACCGAAGATGGAACGCTGGACGAAACCATGGCGGTGAAGAACCACGATCTGGTTTTGGTACCGCGTGGGCACCACCCTTGTGGCGCGCTCTATGGATACGAGATGTATTACCTGAACGTGATGGCAGGGCCGCTGCGAAAATGGCGGTTCAAGAACGATCCCGACCATGACTGGATTGCGAAAGCTGACGCTTAACCGAACAGTTTCTGCGCCTCTGCCGGCGTATAGCGTCCAAGTCGCACGTCTTCGGCCACCAGAGCCGGGTCGCGCTTGGCCGGATCACCGTAACCGCCACCACCCGGGGTTCGCACCCGCACCCTGTCGCCCGGCGCCAAGACTATGTCTTGCGCCTTTGACAGGTGTTCGGGCACCAATGATTGGCCACCCTTCAGGATCTCGACGCGGTTCACCGCGCCATCCTTGCCACCCAGCACCCCTTGCGGACCTGTCCGGCCATGATCCATCACGAAACTGGCGCGGGCATGGCCGCGCAAAAGTTCAATCTCGTAATCCAGACCAAAGCCACCACGGTGCATCCCCGCCCCGCCAGAGCCTTCGTGCAAGGCATAGCGGCGATAAAGCACGGGATAGGTCTGCTCCATGATCTCAACCGGGGGGGCCTTGGAAATGCCGATGGTGGAACACCCATTGGCCAGCCCGTCATGATCGGCATTGCCGCCATAGCCGCCGCCCGAAATCTGATACATCACGAAATCGCGGCCCTTTTCAGGATCATGGCCGCCAAGGCCAAAATTGCCGCTGGTGCCCGCCGGGGCAGCTGTAACGCGGTCAGGCAGGGCCTGAACCATTGCGGCAAAGACGGCCTCGGCAATGCGCTGGCTGACCTCGGCGGCACAGCCAGAAACCGGGCGCGGGTAATGGGCGTCAAGGAATGTGCCCTCGATGCCGATGATGGTCAGCGGTTCGAATGCGCCGGCCGAAATCGGCACATCAGGGAAAATGTGGCGCATCGCCAGATAGACCGAAGAATAGGTCGTGGCGCGCACCGAATTCATCGGGCCCATGCAGGGCAACGAGGACCCGGTGAAGTCAAATTCCAGCCCATCGCCCGTGCGGGTGATATTCAATGCGATGGTCAGGGGTTCGTTCACCACCCCATCGCTGTCTACATAGGCCCGCGATTGGTAGCTGCCTTCGGGCACCAGCCTGACCATCGCACGCATCTGACGGGCCGCAAGATTTCGCATCTCGGAAATGGCCTGTGCCACAGTGTCATCGCCATAGCGATCCATCAGGCCAGCCAGACGTTCCGCCCCAACCAAAAGCGCCGAAGCCTGCGCTTTCACATCGCCGATCCGCTGTTCAGACACCCTGATGTTCGAACAGATCACCTGCCACAACTCGGCATCCATCTCGCCCTTCTTGAAAAGCTTGACGGGCGGAAGGCGAAGGCCTTCTTGTTCGGCGCTGATGGCGCTTGCCGAAAAGCCACCGGGCACAGCACCGCCGGTATCGGGCCAATGGCCGGTGTTCGACAGCCAACAAAAGATGCGCCCGTCACGCCAGAAGGGCATGGCAAAGCGCACGTCCATCAGATGGGTGCCGCCCAGATAGGGATCGTTGACGATATAGATATCACCCGGTTCCGGGGCCGCGGTGATGCCGGCCTTGATCCGCTCGACAATGGTGCGGGTGGAAAACTGCATCACCCCGACAAAGACCGGCAGGCCCTTCGACCCTTGGGCAATAAGGCTGCCGTCAGTGGCGGAATAAATCCCATCCGACCGGTCATCTGCCTCGGCAATCACCGGGGAAAAGGCGGCACGGCTGAAGGTCAGATCCATCTCGTCGCAGACCTGTTGCAGCCCCGCCTGAATGACAGCCAATGTGATCGGGTCAAGCATGGGGCACCTCGATTATCAGGTTTCCATCCGCGTCCGATGTGACAAGGCAACCCGGCTCGACGATCACCGTGGTGTCCATCTGCTCGATGATCGCAGGGCCTTCAAGGTGAAGGCTCAGCGGCAGATGATCGCGCCAATAGACCGGCGTTTCGACCCATGCGCCAAACCATACCCGACGCATTTCTTTTACTGAAACAGTCTCAAGACGGCCCTTTGGATCAATAAGGCGGCTAAGATCCAGCTGTGGCCGCCGCCCGGTGACCGAGCAGTTCAGGTTCACCAGATTGGCGCGGATATTGGGCAGGTCCACGCGAAAACGCGCATGATAGGCTGCCTCGAACCGGGCTTGCAGATCTTCACGGCTGGGGGCGGGTCCGGGCAGGGGAACGCGCAGAAGGTGGGTCTGACCAATAAACTGCATATCAGCGGAATATTCCGCCTCTATCCCCGTCAGCGCGATTTTCTCGGCAGCAATAAGGCGCCGACCTTCAGCCTCTTGTCCTGCCAAAAGGCCGTGCACTTCAGTCAGGTCTGCGCTGTCCAAGGGCCGGTTCAGCGTGCGTACAAAATCATGCCGCAGGTCGGCCACAACACAGCCCAGCGCATTCGTGATGCCCGGTCGGGCCGGGATAAGTACCTTTGGAATCGCCAGTTCTTGGGCCAGCGCCACGGCATGCAAGGGGCCCGCACCGCCAAATGCAAACAGCGCAAAGTCGCGCGGGTCAGCGCCCATAGAGATGCTGACCATGCGAATAGCCCCCGCCATGTGGGTGTTGGCAATACGCAGCACCGCTTCGGCGGCCTGTTCCACCGACAGGCCCAAGGGCGCGCCGATCTGTTCGGCCATCGCAAGGCGCGTCGCTTCGACTGCTTGGCCAAAGCGATGGGCAGGCAAGCGGCCAAGCAGCAGATTGGCATCAGAGATTGTCACCTGCGTGCCGCCACGCCCGTACCAAATCGGCCCCGGAATGGACCCCGCACTTTCAGGGCCCACACGCAGCATCCCGCTTTGGTCAACCCGTGCAATCGAACCACCACCCGCCCCCACGGTGCGCACATCGACCATCGGCACGTGGATCGGCATGGCATATTCCACCTCGATCTCATTCGAGACGGGGGCGCGGCCGGCCTTTATCATCGCGACATCGGTCGATGTGCCGCCCATGTCATATGTCAGCAAATTCGTCATCCCGGCGCGCCGGCCGGTGGCCAAGGCCGCCATCACGCCGGATGCAGGGCCTGACATCACGGTCTTCACCGCCTCGCGCGAAACCTTGTCCGCCGCGACCATGCCTCCGTTGCCATTCATGACCAGAAGGTCGCGGCTATACCCCCGCGCCTTCAGCTCTCCGGCAAGGCGGGCGACATAGCGCTCGAGCAATGGCTGCACGCTGGCATTGACTGCCGCGGTCACGCCTCGCTCGAACTCACGGCTTTCGGATAAAAGCGCATGACCCATCGTGATATAGGCGTTTGGCCAGATTTCAGCCGCGATCTGGGCTGCGCGCAGTTCATGCGCGGGGTTGGCATAGGCATGCAGGAAATGGATCACAAGGCTTTCGCACCCTTGGTCAGCCAGGTTGCGCACCGCAGCACGCAGGGCAGTTTCGTCCAATTCAGTGACTATTCGGCCTTTTGCATCCATTCTTTCCGGTACTTCCAGCCGTAGATCGCGCGGGATCACCGGAACGAAGCGACCGGTCATACCATAGGCGTTTGGACGGGTGCGGCGGCCAAGCTCCAATACATCGCGAAAGCCGATCGTGGTGATAAGCCCGGTCTTGGACAGCGCACGCTCCAACACCGCATTGGTGGTGGTGGTGGTGCCATGAACGATAAGATCAACGTCATTCAGCTTGATGCCAACAGCATCAAATGCCGCCAAAACGCCGCCCGCCTGATTGGGCAAGGTCGTGGGCACTTTTGACAAAAGCACGCCGCCGGTCTGGGGATCCAGAATCATCAGATCGGTGAATGTGCCACCAACGTCCACGCCTGCCACAAGCCCGGCCATTCAAACCCCCACGTATTGTCTGAACAGCGGCGACTTGGCGTCCAGACCCTGCCGCGCAACCGTTTCGACCACTTGCCCATGGTCCATGAACGCAACGCGGTCGGCCATGCCCAACACGGCCTCGACCCGTTGTTCAACCAAGACCACCGCGACACCCGCAGCTTTCAGGCCGACAACAACGTCGCGGATGGCTGCAATCATGGACGGTTGCAGGCCCTCGGTCGGCTCATCCAGAAGCAAGAGCTTTGGTTCAAGGCACAGCGCGCGGGCGATGGCCAGCATTTGCTGTTCGCCCCCCGAAAGCGTGGCCGAAACCTGCCCCAAGCGTTCGCGCAAACGCGGGAAAAGATCCAGAACGCTTTCGCGCACCGCATGGCCCCTGCCCCGTGTCATCAGGCCGATTTCAAGGTTTTCGGCAACGGTCAAAGGCCCGAACAAGCGGCGACCCTGCGGCACATAGCCAATGCCATGGCGCGGCACCTCATGCGCGGGCAGATTTGCAATTTCCAGCCTGTCGAGCTGAATAGAGCCTTTTTCTGCCCGTACCAGACCCATGATCGCCCGCATCAGCGTGGTTTTTCCAACGCCATTTCGGCCCATCACACAGGTAACCTCGGCCGCGGCCGCGCTGAACGACACGTCGCGCAGAACGGTTGCCCCGCCATATCCGCCGAAGACGCCTTCAAGTTTCAGCATGGTCAACCCCCAGATAGGCCGCCTGCACGGCGCGGTTCGACCTGATTTCTGTCGGGCTGCCCTGCGCCAGAACCTTGCCGTGGTTCAGCACGGTAATGCGCTGGGCAAGGTCCATGACCACATCCATATTGTGTTCGATCAGCAGCACAGTTGTCTGCGGCACCAAAGACCGGACCAGCGCGACAAAGCCGGCGATCTCGCCCGAAGCGAGACCCTGGGTTGGCTCATCCAGAATTAGCACACGGGGGTTCAGGGCAAGACCCATGGCCACTTCCAACAGGCGTTGATGGCCATAAGAAAGCGTGGCGGCCTCTTGGTTGGACAGTTCTGCCATACCCACGCGTAAAAGGGCCGCGTGGACTTCTGCCTTTAGGTTTCCCGCGCCTCTTGCCTGCGCAGCCAATGCAACGTTGTCGAAAACCGAAAGACGGGGATAGATCGACGTGATCTGGAACGTATAGGCAATGCCCTTGCGCACCCGAAGATGTGCCGGCAGGCGCGTGATGTCTTCCCCGGCCAGCGTTATCTGCCCTTGGTCGGGCGCGATCCGGCCCGACAAAAGACTGACAAATGTGGTCTTTCCAGCACCGTTCGGGCCGATCAGTGCATGAATTTCGCCAGACAGAAGATCAAGGTCCACCCCATCAACGGCGCGCAGCCCACCGAAAGATCTGACCAGCGCCTTGGCTGAAAGAATCACGGCAGCCATGGCAGCCACCTTTCGCGAAGGGTGCCCAGAATGCCCTTGGGGGCAAAAAGCACCAGAACCACCAGCGCCGCCCCCACGACCATAAGATAGGCACTGGTCAGCCCGGAGGTGAAATCAACCAGATAGAACATCAGGCCCGCGCCCAGAAGAGGCCCAAGAACTGTGCCCGCCCCGCCCAAGAGAACGTAGAGCATCGGCAAGATCGAATATTGCACAGATGCAAAGCTTCCCCCCAGATAGCCGAACAAAAGCGCATAGGCCGCCCCGGCAACGCCCGAAAACACCCCCGAAATGACAAGGATTTTCAGCTTGATACCAAAGGGGTTCAACCCCAGCATCCGGCTGCGCTCTTCGTTTTCGCGCATGGCCAGCATCAACCGGCCAAAGCGCGATTGCACCAGCGCCAGCTTCACCAGCAGCGCGATGGCGAAAAGGATCAGCGCAACCCAGAACCGCGGGGTGTCCTGTGTCATGTCCAGTCCCAATATCTGGCGTTGCGGGCCGGTCAGGGCAATGCCTTCATCCCCGCCCGTCACCCCGTTGAAATAGAGAATGGACAAAAACCCCACTTGGGCAAACATGAGCGTCACGATCATGAAGCTGACACCCGCAGTGCGCAGCGCCAAAAGGCCAACCAGCCCAGCCATCGCCCCGCCGGCAAGGCCACCTGCGATCAAGGCAGGCAGCGCCGGCATTCCGGCATGATGCACCAGCATCCCTGCGCCATACATGCCCGCGGCGAACAAAAGCGCATGGCCAAGCGACAAAAGGCCCGCATAGCCAAAAGAAATATTATAGCCCATGGCAAAGACCGCCAGCACCAGAATGCGCGACAGGTTGTTGGCATGATAGGGCGGCAATACCAACTGCGCCAGCACAAGCGCAAGCAGCACCGCAATGTGCAAGATCCATATCTTCATGCCCGCGCCCCGAAAAGGCCTTGCGGACGAAAGACCAGAACCATGGCCACCGCCGCCGTGGCGATGATCTTGGCCAATGTGGGCGACCAGAACATCGAGATGACGCCATCCGACAGCCCGATGATCAGCGCCGCCACCAAAGTTCCGCGCAGCGATCCCAGCCCACCGATGATGACAACAATAAAGGACAACAGAAGCGGGTCGCCCCCCATCAGGTAATGGGCCTGCGAAATCGGCACCAACAAGACAGCAGCAATCGCCGCCAAGCCTGCACCCAAGGCAAAGACCCCGGCATAGACCCGGTCAACATTGATGCCAAAGGCCCGGGCTGTCTGACGATCTACCTGTGTGGCGCGCATCACCAGACCGGCGCGGGTGCGGGTCATGAACCACCAGACCGCAAGCAACACCGCAACCGCGGCAAAGACCACAAAGATCTTGTATCCGGAATAGCCAAACCAAGGCAGTTGCAGCCTGATGTTGAACGGGGCCGGAACCGGCTTTGCATCGGGGCCGAACAGGGACAGTGCCGCCTGTTCAAGAATATATAGAAGGCCGATGGTGGCGACGATGGTCGCCTCGGGGTCATAGTTCAACCGTTTGAGCACGAAAGTATCGGCCGTCGCGGCAATTGCGGCAACGATGGCCGGCGCGATCAGCAGCGCGGCGAACCACCCGAACATCGGGTCACCCGGAACATATTGCGCCACGGTCCAGGCCAGCACGGCGCCAAGCATGAAAAATGCACCATGCGCGACATTGACCACTCGCATGACCCCGAAAACCAGCGAAAGGCCCACCGCCGTCAGGGCAAGGACGGCCGCTTTGACCAAGCCCTCCATGAGAGCAAGAAGGAGATAAGGTCCAAATGTCATGAAAAAACGGGCGGGGGCGGGCCCCCGCCCTTTTCCTTAGAACGACATCGCGGTGTAATCGACCGCGTCGTCATAGGCGCCGTCGGCCATGGTGGTCTGATGCACACGCACCAGTTTGCCGCCCTGCACCTGGCTGATGTTCTGGGTGCCAAAGGCCTGATGGGTCTTGCCGTTGAACATCTTTGCGCCTTGTGGCCGTTCGACGCCGTAAGGCAGATCAGAGATACCTTCCATCGTTTCAACCAGCTTTTGGCGGTCGGCCGGTCCGGCATAGCCTGACGCTTCCATTGCCTGCTTGATGAAGAAAAGCGTCTCCCATGCGCTGAACATGTGGCTGAAGGTGGCAACATCTGCCGGATCGGACAGCGAGGCACCGTTGTCATCCACCCCGACGGCTGCGCGATAGGCGGCCTCATGTTCGCCAGCATCGGCAGGCTTCACACGCGAATGCGCTTCCCAGAAATGGCTGCCTTCCAGGAACTCCAGCCCCGGTGTGGCCATGTCGACGGCTTCAAGGCTGTCGATAAAGCCAAAGAGTTTGGGCCCAGCGCCCGCGCCATAGAACTCGCCCAATTCCTTGACGAAGGTCAGCACGCCCGGGCCAACCATGACGTGGTACAGCACCTCAGTCTCGGCCGGGATCTGCGGCAGGTATTGGGTAAAGCTGGTTTCGGTTGGCGGAACGGCGATATGGGCAATCACCTCGCCGCCTTGGGCGGCGATGGCGGCGGTAAAGAAATCGCGGTGGTCGTGACCAAAGGCATAGTCCGGGAACACCATGGTCACCTTCTTGCCAAGGTTCGCGGCAACCCAAGGGGCCATGGCCTGAATCTGGCTGCGGACATCGGTGATACCGGGCTGAAGCGTCCAACGGTTCAGCGCGCCCGAGGCAACGTGGTAGCCTTCCGAGCAGACAAGATACGGGATCTTCAACTCGCCCGCGCGGGGGGCAGAGCCCATGACAACATGGCTGAACAGCGTTCCGAAGATCACTTCGCAGCCATGCTGATTGGCCAGCTTGTCCACCACTTCCGCACCGCGCTTGGGGCCGGTGCCGTCATCTTCATACACCAGTTCGATCGGGCGTCCGCCGATGCCGCCCATATCATTAATCATCTTGGCTGCTGCGTCAGCAGTGCGCTGATACCAGCGGCCATAGCTGGCCCCGATGCCGGTGGCGTGCAGCTGGAACCCCAGCTTCATCGGCGCGCCTTGCGCCATTGCGGCCCGGCTCAGCCCTGTTGTTGTCATCAGGCCAGCAGCCCCCATCCCGGCAAGGACCGCTCGGCGGGACGGCATGAATACATTCGCTTCCTTCGTCATCATGGTCTTCCTCTCTGTTGTTGCCGGGCTGTGCTCTGCGGCCAGTCCCGAGTTGAAGTTTGTAAGCATACGAACAAAAAGTCTACGACTTTTACACACCCCTCGCGGTTGACAAAAGCCAAAGGCCAAAAACGGTGTAACCGACCATCAGAATGGTCATCGGCAGATGGGCCAGCGCCTTGGCATGTGGACCGACAAGCTTCAGCACAAGGACCACCGCCAAAAGATGCGCTCCAAGAATTGCCGCGAATTGAAGGGCATAAAGGGCAGACATCACCAGCGGATCAGACAGGAACCCCAGCGAGACGTAAAAGGGTGGCAGGCCCAAAAGCGCGTCGCCCCGGAACAGCGGGTCATTCAGGGCATAAACCGTGTATTGCGCCGAGGTGAGCAGGCTGACAATGAAATGCGCCGTGTGATAGCCCGCCGCGATGGCAAGAAATGACAGCATCACCGGCCCCGCCGCAAAGTGACGCCCGCCCCAATGCCGCCCCAGCGCCAGCGCCGCCCAAATGCCCAGCGCGGTCAGGGCCCAAGTTCCGACAAGACCAAGCGTATTGACACCTGTCACTGCCGACCGGCCTGTGAACTCCAACGGGTTTTCCCCGATCAGGCCCAACCAGAAAAACGTCTCTGACAGGCCCTCGAAACTCAGCGCGCCCAGCGCCACCACGACAAATGCCATTTGGGAAACTGTAAAGGGCGGCATCCGCAAGACCTGCGCGCCGGGCCAGCCAACAAAGGTGGCAACCCTGCCCTGCGCCCTTTCCCGCCAGATCGGTGCAATGCGCGAAATCATTGCGAAAAACACCGTCAGAAACTCGCCCTGTTCCAGCCAGTCTTCGCCTTCCAGAACGGCAAGAACCAATATGGCGCAGAAATAAAGAAGGGTGGTTTGCACCATCACCTCTGGGTCTGAAGGCGACAACGAGACGATCTGAAACCAGCTGAACCCCATCAGCCCCAAAACCGCTGGCCAGTGGCCAAAGCGCGAAAGCCCCACGCTGCCGGTTCTGCCGATCAGCCCGCGTATGATCCGCACGGGCGCGTAAAAGGGTGTCAGCCCCCACCACAGGTTGCCCAGCACCATCGAAGCCAAAGGCAACGCAATCCAAACCCCGGTCCAAAAGACCAGCGTCAGCAGATTGTGCATCGGGTCATCCGGGCCAAGAATGCCCGCGATCACAATCGCAAGAAACGCCATAAGGCTCGCATAGGCCGGAACCATCCGCGACAGGCGTTCAGGTCCGTCAAACACAACCTGGGCGTCCATGCTGGGCAAGCGGGCACTGATCGCCCCCATCACACCGGTTAGCGCGACGGTGATCGCGGCGCCTGTAATATAATGCCCGGTTGGCAGCGTTAAAATCACCGAAGGCGGCAAGGCGCAGGCAAAGGCCGCGCCGGGCAAGAGCATGAATACTCCCGCCAGCCTTTTCATCGGCAACCATCCTCGCCCTTGACGTCTTTCAGCTCCAGACCTCCCATCCGGCTGTTGATCCGGCCGCCCTTGGCCATCGCCAGCGCAAAGACAAGTTCGCCCGCGCGCGGCGCATCGGGCACTGAAATGGTGATGGAATCGAAATGCCCGCGCACATAGGCGGCGTTGATATGGCCCAAGGGAATATCCAAAGATCCGCCCATAGGCGCGACCTTCATGCACGAAGGCACGATGGCCCGGCTTTCACCCAACCGCTCGCGCATGGTATATCCACCCGGCGCATGCCAAAGCGCGCCGTGTTCAACCTCGCCGCCTTCACCCACCATGGCACCCTTGCCATAGGCGTCGATGCCCTCAGGCCCGCCCAGGGCGGCAATCAGCTTGTCGGTCAAGATGCGGCCAAGCGGTTTAAGATCTTCCATCGCGCTTTGCAGATCCGGCTCATAGCGGCCAACAAAGGGGTTCTTTACCACCGCCATAACCGCCGCCAAAACCCGTGGGCTGGCAGGGGTGGGGCCGAAATCATGGTGGATTTCCTCGATCTGAAGTGTGATGCGGCGAATAGGAAATTCAGGCAAGTTCAGCCTCCTTCGGCAAAAGCATCTGTCCATGGGTTCGCACCTGACCTTGCAGGAAAAGTGCTGCCCCTTCAATCAAACCGCGCGCCGCAAGATCGCGCGCGGCGGCAAGGCCGGCACCCAGTGCCCGGTTTACCTCTGCCGGTGCAAGCGGCCCGACGCCCACCGTTACCAGCCGGTGGCCCAGATCACTTTCGGCCTGCATCTGAACCGCAGGGCGGCGCAGAACTTCGGGGTGGTCCGCAAGATTAACCGCATTGGCTATCATCGTCGCCGCCGCATCGGCCATGGCAGCGCTGTGCGCCAGCACCGTTACGGCATCTGCAATCCCCAATGACCACGAGCGCCCCCGCCACCCCGAAGTCGCAATGCCCCGAACCGGAAGATCAGCGCTGATCGTTACATGACCACCTTGCGCCATCGCGCAGGTCAGCGAACTTCCCAAGGTCAGATGCAAGGCAATATCGCCGCCATTGTTGACATAGGCGCGCCGCACACCAGGCGCGGCAATCTCGGCCAAGATGGTTTCAGCCACCGAACCAGCGACAGCGGCCATCGGCGTGATAAAGGCCGGGCGAAACGGGGCTACCGCTGCGGCCATCTTCCGCGCAATTGGCCCATTCAAAACCGCGTTTTCGCGGCGCAAGAGCGGCAACTCGGCCACCAGTTCCTCAAGCACCGTGCGGAACCGCGCCACGGCCCGGCGATACCCGGCCTGAACTGCGGATGCCTCGCCCCAGGCTTCGCAAATAAGATCAATCGGCCCATGGTTAAGATGCAGCCGCCCATCTGGAAGGTGTTGGACCTGAACCGTCATGTCCGATCCTCGCAGACAATACAGTCCGGCCCGGAAGGCTGCGCCAGATATGTCCGGTCAGACAGGGGCGCGGGCTGCGTCATTTAGGCCACCGCTCCAGCCTGGCCTCGGTCGGGTATTCGCCCCCCTCGGCCATGACGGCCTCCAAGGTCTTGATGCTGTCTTCGTGGCCACCCATCGCCACATAGGCTGCGCGCGGCAGTGTGAACTCCAACGGGGCAACCAGTGCGGGGGTCGGGACATAGCCGAAAGCCCCCTTTGGCAGCCGCGTCACGTCCACCATGAAGGTGATGCCACCACCGGGCCAGACATAGGTTTCCGCTCCGCCCGAGGTCAAAACCGTCTCGCGCCCCTGAACCGACCGGGTCAGCCGCACCGGGTTTTTTGTGACCCCCGCCCGCAATGATCCACCCGCGCCGCCCATGAACAACACGGTGCACAAAGAGGGCTCGCAGTTTTCGTCAATAAGGCCAACGCTGGCGCGCAAAGCTTCGGGCAGGGGCATTTCCTGCGGCTGCAACGCCGCGTCCAGTTCGTAATAGGCAAATTCCTCGCCTGTGGTGGAGACCATCAAAAGCCGCAGCCCAGGCCGCGCCCCTTTCTTGGGGTTCCACGCCCCCAGGATCGCCAAGGGGTCTGTCAGCTTCGTTCCACCCCAGCCCAATCCCGGTTCGCTGACCCGGAAATAGCGCCCCGGCGTAGAACGTTGGCCGATAATCTTGATCCCCGTCGGCTCCCACCCCAGCACCTTGCCAGCCTGATGTTCGCTGACGACGCCCGTGATGTGATCGTCAACCACCACGACCTCATCGACCAACCCCTGCCATTGCACGGCAAACATGCCAATGGTGGCCGACCCGCAGCCAACACGCATCCGCCGCTCGGGTGTGCCATCGACAATCGGCGGTTGGCCCGCTTGCACCACCACGCTTGACCCGCCGTCGATGGTCAGTTCCACCGGCTCGCCATTGCACAGGCTGAGCATGGCCGCGCACGTCAGCCGCCCTTCGGCCTTTGACCCGCCAGTCAGGTGATGCACCCCGCCCAAAGACAGCATCTGGCTGCCATATTCCGCCGTGGTGACATGGCCAATCACCTCGCCCCCAGCGCGCACTGCTGCGCCTTCGGGGCCAAGGAAGCGGTCGGTGTCAATCTTCACCTTGACCCCGCAATAGGAAAAGATCGCTTCGGTGACGACTGTCACCATATCGGCGCCCTCGATGCTGGACGACACGATAAAGGGCGCGGGTTTGTAATCGGGATAGGTGGTGCCTGACCCAATTGCCGTAACGAATGTGTCTTTCGGCATCGGATCGCCATCCCAAGCCCGCGCGGCAAAGGGCACGATGCGGTGACCCGCCTCAACGGCATGGCTCAGCATGACCACGGGGTCGGTGCGTATGATGCGGCCCGCCTCATTGGCATAACGGTCGCAAGCGCCCGTCTGGCCGGGCGCGATAAAGCACATGACCGGACAGGCATCGCAGCGGATCTTTTCGACATCGCTCATGCTGTCCTCCGGCCAATGGGTGCAGATCGCATCATGACCGGGCCGCCTTGATTGCGGCAAGAACCCGGTGGGGAAGGGCTGGAAGCTGGGTTATTTCGGCCCCGCAGGCATGGCGGATGGCGTTCAGAATGGCAGGGGCGGTTGGAATAAGAACATGTTCGCCCAGACCCTTTGCGCCAAAGGGGCCATCCGGGTCGGGCACCTCGATCAGCAGGCTTTGAATGGGGGGCACATCGCCTGCGGTTGGAATGAGATAATCGTGCAGGTTATCGGTGCGGCCCGAGATGTAATCTTCCATCAGGGCAAGGCCGATGCCTTGGGCGATGCCGCCTTCGATCTGACCTTCGGCCAAGGTCGGGTTGATGGCGCGGCCAAGGTCATGGGCCGCCGTGATCTTCAACAGCCGAACCGTGCCCAGCGTTGTGTCCACCGCAACCTCTACCATCTGCGCGCCGTAGCCATAAAGCGCGTAGGGGCTGCCTTGACCGTTTTCATCAAGCGGTTGGGTTGGCGGGTCATAGGTTTCTTCGGCCGAAAGCGCATAGCCATTGGCATCAATGGACAGGCTGGACAGGCTTATCACATGTTGCGCCTTGCCTTCGCGCACCGTCAGATGTGAACCGTTGAGCGACAGTTCCGCCCCCGCCCCCGCATTTACCAACCGCAGGATCTTCGCCCGCAGGCTGGTCGCGGCGGCCAGTGCGGCGCGGCCCGAAACAAAGGTCTGGCGGCTGGCCGAGGTTTTTCCGGCGTCGGGGGTCAAGAATGTATCCGGTCCGATCAACACAAAATCAGCGACCGGAAGGCCAAGGGCTTCAGCCGCGATCTGGGTGATGACGGTGTTCGATCCCTGGCCGATATCGGTCGCACCCTGATGCAACATCACCCTGCCGTCTGGTGAAAGGCCGATGCGGATGGTCGATGGGTTTGGAAGCCCGGTATTGCCGCAGCCATACCAGCAAGAGGCAATCCCCACGCCGCGCATGACAGGCCCCGCGTGGCGCGCATCCGCCAAAGCCCTTCGCCAATGGGGGCGCAAGGCAATCAGGCATTCCGCGATGCCCGTCGCTTCCATCACCTGCCCGGTCGCGGACGCTTGCCCGTCGCGCAGCGCATTCAAAAGCCGAAACTCCAGCCGGTCCAAGCCGGCCTTTTCGGCCAGCTTTTCATAAAGCGTTTCTTGCCAAAGCGCGGCCTGAGGCACGCCGAACCCCCGAAACGCACCCGAGACCGGGCCATGCGTATGAATGGCGCGCGCGCGTGCCGTGATCGCCGGGGTGTAATAGGGACCCGAGGCGTGAACCGGCACCCGATTGGCGACGGTGGGGCCCCAAGACGAATAGGCGCCGGTGTTAAAGCGGCCCACAAACTCCATCCCGGTAATCCGCCCCGCGGCATCACAGCCGATCCGGCCTTCCATTTCGGCAGGATGGCGCTTTGTGGTCGAAGCCATGCTTTCGGCGCGGGAATAGACCATGCGGCAGGGCCGCCCGGTTTTCAGCGCGACCAGACCAATCAACGGCTGCAGCGAGACATCCAACTTGGACCCAAAGCCGCCGCCGGTGGCAGAGGGCAGGATTCGCACGCGGTTCGCCGGCAGGCCAAGAATGGCAGAGGTGTCGTCACGGTCCATCACCGGGGCCTGCGTGCAGGCGCGGATGCACAACGTCTCGCCGTCCATCCAGGCGGCACCGGCTTCTGGCTCGATATAGGCGTGCTCTACATAGGTGGTCGCAAATCGCCCCTCGACCACATGGGCGGAAACGGCCAGCGCGGCCGTAGCATCGCCCTTGGACACCTTGCCTTCAATCAGCAGATTTCCCGGCCGATGTTCGTGCAAAAGCGCAGCCCCCGCCACCTCTGCCTCGGCAGGGGTCAAAATGGCGGGAAGCTCGGTCCAGGTGATGGGGAAGCCAGACAGGTCTGGCTCTGCACCGGGTTCAAACGCAACGATCGCCACACATTCCCCACGAAAGCGCGCGGGGCTAGCGGCAATGGCGGGCTGATCGGCAAAAGGTGGAATGACCGAAAAGGCATTGCGCCCCGGAATATCGGCGGCGGTGAAAACCGCAGCGACGCCGGCGCGCGCCCTGAAGGCGGAAAGATCGCCGATGGCAAACCGGGCATGGGCATGGGGCGAACGGACTGCCCTGACCAAAAGCGCACCGTCTGGCACCACATCGGCACCGAAAAGGTCACCCGCCACTTTCGCATCACCATCCAGCCGGACAAGCCTTGCGCCAAGCGGGGCGCTGACCGGGGTATCCGACGGCATCGCGTCGCGCCATGAATCGCAGACTGCCGCAAGTATTTTACGATATCCGGTGCAACGGCAAAGAACGCCACCAAGCGCGATTTCTGCCTGCGCTTCGGTGGGGCGGGGCGTCCTGGCCAGCAGTTCGGCTGCGGCCATTAGCATGCCCGGCGTGCAGATGCCGCATTGCGCCGCACCGTGGCGCAGAAAGGCGGCCTTCAGGCGGTTCAGAACGGGCGATTGCCCCTCGACCGTTTCGATGCTTGTGCCTTGAACTTGGGCGGCTGGCGTGAGGCAGGCACAGATCGCACGCCCATCGACCAGAACGGTGCACGCGCCGCAGTCTCCTGCATCGCAGCCCACTTTAGTGCCGCGTTGCTCAAGGTTTTCGCGCAGAAGTTCGGAGAGGCGCAAGCCTGGGGCGGCCTTGGTTTCGACAGGCATGCCGTTCAGCGTGAAGGAAATCATGCAATGCCCCCCAAGATGCCGCGCAAGAGCGTAACCGCCGCTTCGGCCCGATAATCCGCTGGTGCCCGAATGTCGGAGATCGGGGCAAGGGCCGCGTTCACATCCGGGCCCATTACGTGGCGGGCCAGATCGTCAAGCGGCCGGCCAATCAGGGCGCTTTCCACCCTTGGCAGGCGGGTGGCAACCGCCGAGCAGGCACCAACAGCAATGGCGCAATCGGTGACGATGCCATTTTGGCTGACGATCCGCGTGGCGACCATAGCGATCGAAATCACAAGATAGGCGCGCGCGCCAAGTTTTACAAAGGCCCCTTCGCCTTGCAAGGCACGGGCAGGAATGTGAATGGCCACCATCAATTCATCTGCAGCGCGGGCGGTGCGGCGCGGTCCGCTTATGAACACGGCAAGCGGCAGGTGTCGGGTGCCACGGCTTGAGGCAAGCTCGACCGAGGCATCCAGCGTCAAAAGGGGGGGAACCCCGTCGGCCGCAGGTGAGGCATTGCACAGGTTGCCGGCAATAGTGCCTGAATTCTGGATTTGCCGCGCCCCAACCTGACGCGCCGCCTGCTGCAATCCTGCAAGCGCGGGCGGAAGCGGAGTTTCGGCGATTTCCGTCCATGTGGCTGCCGCGCCAATGCGCAGCCCGGACGCCAGATGAATCCCCTTCAGTTCGGGCAGGGCGGTGATATCCAAAAGCGGTTGGTCAAGTTTGGCACCAGCGCCCGGATAGATGTCCGTGCCGCCGCCCAACACCTGCCGCGCGCCATCTGACATCAGGGCAAGGGCGCTGGGCAGATCGGTGGGGCGGGCAAAGGTGGTCATGCGAGGCCGTGATTTGTTTGTATGCAAGCAGTTTGAACAGCTGCGCGCGCTTCTGTCAACTTCCTTGCGCCGATCCGCAGGCAGGTCTATTTGATGTTTATGGCCAAGACCCCTTATGTCCTTGACGATCAGATCGGCTATATTTTGCGCCGGGTCACGCAGCGCCATCTGGCGCTGTTTTCCGAAGCTATTCCAGAAGTGACAACGACCCAGTTTGCAGTGCTTGCGCGGCTGGCCGAACTTGGTCCGCAATCGCAAAACGCGCTTGGGCGCGAAACCGCGATGGATGCCGCGACGATCAAAGGTGTGGTTGATCGACTTGTGCGTCAGGGTCTGCTGGAAACCTCGCCCGACGCCGCGGATCGGCGCCGTCTGACCGTTGCCTTGTCTGAGGCGGGGCGTGCGCTGTTCGAAGGGCGCATTGCTTCGGCGGTTGCGGTATCAAACCGCACCTTGCAGCCGCTTTCGGCAGCAGAGCAGCGTCATTTCATGGAACTTTTGTCCCGGCTTGCCTGAATGTGGCGCGCCCTGAAAGCCTTGACCTCTGCGGGTAGCGGAGCCTTGCCGGTAAAGGTAAGCGCATAGGATGGAATCCGGTCAAGCCGCGGCAAAAGCGGTTCATCCACCCGCATCGAGATATAGCCGATCTGCGTCATATAGACGGTATGGGCGCGAATATCTGCCTCATCATCAAGATAGCCAAAGCGCAGAAACATCGTCTTGATCGCGGCGATCCTCAGCGCGTCAACCTCGGCCAGCGTCTTGGCAAGGGCGGCATCGGTCAGGGCCCAGGTGCGGATGGAAAACTCAAGCCGGCTGTCAAAAAGATCTGGCATGATCCAGCAATCGAACAGGTTCAGCGTGGCTTCCGTAATCGTGTTGGCAGGCTTTTCGGTTTGCGCCAGCAGGTTTGCGGTGTTCCGGCTTTTCCAACGGGTGATAAGGCCCGCCAAAAGTGCTTCGCGGTCGGGGAAGTGCCAATAGAAACTGGTGCGCGACAGGCCCAGTTTTTCCGCCAAAGGCATGACCTTTACCGCCTCTACCCCGCCATCAATCAACATCTGATAGGCCGCATCCAGCCAAAGATCGGCGGATCCGCGCCAACCGCGCTCGGGGGGAACAGGGGTATCCATGGGTTTAGCCTAGGCAAAGAGGGTCAGCACCGCAACCCGATACAAAACTCGACACTACTGTCGACTTCTTGATTGACATGAAGATTGGCCGTCATAATCTGCCCCAAGCCCATTGGAGAAAACCATGTCCAACGATCCTTTGTTGCAGCCCTATCAGCTGAAGCACCTGACCCTGCGCAACCGCATCATGACCACCAGCCATGAGCCGGCCTATGGTGAAGACGGCATGCCAAAGGATCGTTACCGCCTTTATCACCTTGAACGCGCCAAGGCGGGTTGCGCCATGGTCATGACGGCGGGTTCCGCATCGGTCAGCCGTGACAGCCCGCCTGTTTTCACCAACCTTCTGGTTTGGAAGGACGAGGTGGTTCCGTGGATGAAGCGCCTGACCGATGACTGCCACGAGGCTGGCGCGGCGGTGATGATCCAGCTATCGCACCTTGGCCGCCGCACGCGGTGGGACAAGGGCGACTGGCTGCCGGTTCTTGCAGCCGGGCCCGCACGCGAGCCTTCGCACCGCGCCTTTCCCAAGGTGATGGAGGACTGGGATATTTCCCGCGTGGTCAAAGACTATGCCGACGCGGCGGAACGGATGGCTGCGGCGGGTGTCGATGGGGTAGAGTTTGAATGCTACGGCCACCTGATGGACCAGTTCATCAGCCCCCTGACCAATGGCATGCCCGCTGGACCCTATGACGCCAGCAGTCTGGACAACCGGCTGCGCTTTGCCTTTGATGTGCTGAAAGCGTGCCGCGAGCGGGTTGGCGACAAGATGCTTTTGGGCATGCGCTATGTCGCGGACGAAGACGCTCCCGGCGGCCTTCCGGTAGAGGAAGGCGTTGAAATGGCGCAGCGGTTCAAGGCGTCGGGCCTGGTCGATTTCGTCAACATCATTCGGGGCCGCATTCATACAGACCCCGCGATGACCGATGTAATTCCGATCCAAGGCATGAAGGCGTCGCCGCATCTGGATCTTGCCGGGAGGATTAAATCCGAGGTGGGCCTGCCAACCTTCCACGCCGCCCGCATCGCCGATGTTGCAACCGCACGCTATGCGGTGGCTTCGGGCCAGCTGGATATGGTGGGCATGACGCGGGCGCATATGGCTGACCCGCATATCGTGCAAAAAATCGTGGAAAAGCGTGAAGAGGATATTCGGCCCTGTGTCGGTGCCACGTATTGCCTTGACCGCATCTATCAGGGCGGCATGGCGCTTTGCATTCATAACCCGGCGACGGGGCGTGAAGAAACCATGCCCCACAAGATCATCCGCGCCGAAACCGCGAAGAAGGTGGTCATCGTCGGAGCTGGTCCGGCCGGTCTTGAAGCAGCCCGGGTCGCCGCAGAACGCGGCCACCGCGTTGTGGTGTTCGAAGCGGCCGATTTGCCGGGGGGCCAGGTGCGCCTGACCGCGCGGACCAAACGGCGGGCAGAGATGATCGGCATCATCGACTGGCGCATGGCACAATGCGCCGCGCGCGATGTCGAATTCCGCTTCAACACCTTTGCCGATGCCTCGGATATCTTGGCGGAAAAGCCCGATGTGGTGGTCATTGCAACCGGCGGCCTGCCGGAAAAGGACATTCTGTCCTTCGGCAATGAATTGACAGTTTCTGCCTGGGATATTCTGTCGGGCGACGTAAAGCCGGGACAGAACGTGCTGCTGTTTGATGATGCAGGCGACCATACCGCCCTGCAAACCGCACAACTTTTGGCTGAAGCCGGGTCGACGGTTGAACTGATGACCCCAGACCGCAGCTTTGCGCCGGAAGTCATGGCGATGAACCTTGTGCCCTATATGCGCGCCATTCAGGACAAGAATGTCACGTTTACAGTGACATACCGGCTGTCTGGTGTCAGAAAAACCGGCAATCAACTGACCGCGGTGATCGATTCCGATTACATGCAGATCGGGCAGGAACGCAGCTTCGATCAGATCGTCGTCAACCACGGCACGCAACCCTTGGCCGATGTCTATTTCGACCTGAAGCCGCAGTCGGAAAACCTTGGTGCGGTGGATTACGAAGCCTTGGTTGCGGGCAAGCCCCAAACGCTGAACGGAGGGCCAAAAGGGTTCAAGCTGTTCCGCATCGGCGATGCCGTGGAAAGCCGCAATACCCACGCTGCGATCTATGACGCGCTGCGCTTGGTAAAGGATCTCTGACGGGTCAGATACCGGCCAGTTCGGCCACAATCGTACGGGCAGCGGCGGCAGGATCTGCCGCTTGCCAGATCGGGCGTCCGACGACGATGTGATTGGCACCATCGGAAATGGCTTGGGCCGGGGTTGCAATGCGCTTTTGGTCCCCCGCCGCTGCCCCGGCGGGGCGCACGCCCGGGGTCACGATCAGTTTGCCCGCCGCCTGCGGCAGCGCGCGGATCATCGCGGCCTCTTGCGGGCTTGCGATGACGCCATCAGCCCCGGCTTCCAGCGCCCGGGCGGCGCGCTCCAGGGTGATGTCGCGAATGTCGCCTGACTTGATAAGGTTGGCGTCAAGATCAGCACGGTCAAGGCTGGTCAACACCGTAACCGCAAGAATCTTAAGGCTTTTCCCACGCTTTCCTTCCTGCGCCGCCCGCACTACCTGCGGGTCGCCATGAACGGTCAGAAAATCGAGGTCATATTGCGCGATGCCCCGCACCGCCGCTTCGACTGTGGCGCCAATATCAAACAGCTTCATATCCAGAAAGACGCGCTTGCCCTGTTCCTGCTTAAGCTCATTCGCCAAGGCAAATCCGCCCCCAGTCAACATGCCAAGACCAATCTTGTAAAAGCTGACCGCATCCCCAAGCCGGGCGGCAAGGTCCAGCCCCTGAACCACATTCGGCACATCGAGGGCAACGATCAGGCGGTCATCAGACATGGGAACCTCCAGCAAAATTTTTCGGGGTTTGGGCAGCAATGGGGACATTGTCAAGCATATGCGCTTAACCCATGGAAACCGCGTCTGGCTGTCGTCGGGTATGCGTCGGGCATGCGTCCCGACGTTTTGCCATCAACCCCGCTTAGACGGCATTGACAGAATTGGGCGACAGCGCGAGTCTGTCGCAAAAGAAAAGGCATTTTGATGGACTTCAACATCTCTATCGAGCGCCCCGAGGGCGACCCCAACTCTGGCCCAATTACGGTTGGCTGGTTTCTGACAAGCGACAAGGGCGCTGTCTTGTACGACCCACCCGAGCGGGTGTCGTTCCGGCAAACCAACAAGACCCATTCGAAAAGTGCGGCGCGATGCCCCGGCGTGATCCAGCTGGAAAGCCGCTATTTCATGATCAAATGCCCCTTCGACATCCACCTCGGCTTTGGCAGGGATGACAAAGGCAAGGCGGTGCTTATCAATCGTGCCGGCACAGCCAGCCCCATCCGCGGCAACAAGCTGGGCGAGGTGATGACCCTGGTGAACGAGACAGAGTGGCGCTATCCCGACCGGCCCACGGTACAGCTGATGCTGCCCTACTGCTTTATCGCGGACGAGCTGGTTTATATCACTCAACTGTCGGCCTTCATGCACTACCGCAAAGAGCAACTTCCGGGAACGATCTTTGGCGGGCGCTTCCCGGTTTCCATCTGGCCGCGGCCGCTGATGTGGGCCTTTGAATGGCACGAGCCGGAAAAGGACATCATCCTGAAGCGCGGCGAACCGCTGTTTTACGCCCAGTTCGAAGGCGAAGGCCCTGACCGGCCGGTTCAGGTGGTAGAGGCCGAGCGGACACCAGAGCTGCAAAAATATCTCGAGCAGATCGGCGGGGTGGTGAACTATGTGAACCAGACCTTCGGCCTTTTCAAAGCAGCCGAGGCCATTCGCCCCAAGAAGCTTTTGACGCCAAAGAAGCGTGACTAGGCCCAAGTTTATTCGGTAGTTGTTTGGAATGCACCACTGACCCGGGAAGGGAAGTGGTTCCGCTGAAGTGTTGTGTTCCTCCTGAAGGCATCGTCAGGTCATGAACGCTCTTGTTTTGTTGATAACGCCGAAGGGGAATCAGATCAAGAAGGGCGCTTTGTGGTCTACGATCTGGTCTACTCTGGCCAAAGCTTAATG
>JAIOXV010000024.1 GCA_021741465.1 Paracoccaceae bacterium | reverse complement strand
CAGCCCCCCCAGCGTGCTGCGGTCGCGCAAGGATGCATCGCGCCCCCCGGCGATCAGCTGGCGGGTCTGGGTGAAAAACTCAATCTCGCGGATGCCGCCAAGGCCCAGCTTCATATTGTGGTCTTCAACCGTCAGCCGCCGGTTCAGCCCCCGGTGTTCGCGGATCCGCAGGCGCATGTCATGGGCATCTTGAATGGCAGCAAAATCAAGATGTTTGCGCCAGACAAAGGGGGTAAGCGATTGCAAGAACCGCCCGCCTGCCGCCAGATCCCCTCCGCAGGGGCGCGCCTTGATATAGGCGGCACGCTCCCAGGTGCGGCCCTCGGCCTCGTAATAGGCATAGGCTGCCGCCATCGACAGGCATACCGGCGTGACAGAGGCATCGGGGCGCAGCCGCAGATCGGTGCGAAACACATAGCCGCCCGCCATGGTGTCGGACAAAAGCGCGGTCATCTTGCGGGTGACGCGGATAAAGGCGGCGCGGGCCTCTTGCCAATCCTCCGGATAGCGGTCCTGATCGAACAGGCAGATCAGATCGATGTCGGACGAATAGTTCAGCTCTCCCGCCCCCATCTTGCCCATGGCAAGGGCGAACATGCCGCCGGCGGTCAGCGCATCCTCGGCGGTGGCGCCGGGCAGCTTCCCGCGGCGGATTTCTTCGGCCACCAAGCGTTTGAGGCACAGATCAACGGCACGGTCGGCCAGATCGGTCAGCGCCCCGGTCACCTGCATGGTGCGCCAGACACCGCCCAGATCGGCAAGCGCCGTTATCAGTGCCGCACGCCGCTTGACCTGACGCAAGCCGTGGCTCAACCCATCAGTGGCAAGGCTCTCCAGCCCGGCCATCAGCGCGGCAAAGGCGGTTTCGGGGGCCTGATACACTGCAGGGCGCAGCCAATCCGCCTCAAGCAGCATAAGGTCTTTCAGATAGGGGCTGCAGCCGGCGGTATTGGCCAAAAGCCCGCAAACCTCGGGCGGAAGATCGGCAAAGATGCTGGCGATCTCGGCCGCGGGGGCGGGATCGAAGGCAATGGGCTGACGGGTAAGGCGCGACGCGAAGGGCTGATCCATGCCCCCATCATGCCTGCCCCTGCGGCGCGGTCAACTGCAAGGCTTGCGGCAGGCCCGGCACCTTGGCATGATCGCCCGTCGCAAGGAGGCCCCATGTCAAAATCACTTGCCCGCGTGGTCTTGGCGCTGCAGCAGGCAGGCGTTGCCAGCGCCCCCATCGAAATGCCGGACGAGACGCGCACCGCCGAACAGGCGGCGGCAGCGGCGGGCTGTGCGCTGGATCAGATCGTCAAGTCGATCCTGTTTCAAGGCGCGAGCGGGCGGCTGTGCCTGTTTTTAACCGCTGGCGGCAATCAGGTGGACCCGGCCCGCGCCAGCGCCTTGGCGGGCGAGCCTCTGGGCCGGGCCGATGCGGCAGCGGTGCGGCGTGTAACCGGCTTTGCCATCGGCGGGGTGGCCCCGCTTGGCCACTTGTCGCCCCTGCCCACATGGATGGACCGCCAGCTGATGGATTTCCCCAAGGTCTGGGCCGCCGCAGGCACGCCACGCCATATCTTTGCCATCGCACCGGGCCAGCTTTTGGCGGTTTCGGGCGCGGATCTGGCGGATTTCACCGCCTAGGGGCCAGAAATTTTTCCCTTGTTTCAAAGGATTAATCGCAAAAATTGCGGCCATGTAAAAATCTTTAACATACCCTCTTGATTGCGGGCCACATCGGGGCCATCTTGGCAATGTGAAAAGTATTCACATGTAACCATAACCCGAAAAGGCCAAAGCTCATGACCACCGCTTCCTCCTCCGCCGCTTCGGCCGCCGCGTATGGCGGTCGGCCCAATATCCTGCGCCGTGCCGAGGCCTGGCTTGATTCCAAAGGCCGCAAAGCCTGGATCGCCGCCATGGTGCTGGGCTTTATCTTCTTCTGGCCCATCGGCCTGCTTTTCGTCTTTTACATCACCTACACCAAACGCTGGAGTTCTGACAAAATGTTCGGATGCACCGCCCGCCATCACCGCCACGGCCATCATGACCGCTATGCCGCCTACCGCGCGACCCAGCCTTCGGGCAATTCGGCCTTTGACAGCTACAAGTCCGAGATGCTGAAGCGGCTGGAAGATGAACAGACCGCCTTCGAATCCTTCCTGCAACGCCTGCGCGACGCCAAGGACAAGTCCGAGTTTGATGCCTTCATGGAAGACCGCGCCCGCGAAGGCCGTGCCACGGGTGCCGCCGAGGCCAATGAACTGACAAAGACCGAATCCGCTCGCAGCGGCGAGTATTGATCTGCCCTTGGGCGCGCGACTCCGCGCCCATCGCCAGGCTCTTGCGTTCGCGCTTCAGGCCCCGCCCCTTCAAGGGCGGGGTTTTTTCGTTTCTGATCTTTCACAAGTTTCCCTTGGCGGGCGGCATTACCCTTGCTAAGTTGGCCTTCACTCAACCTAAATGCGAACCCAATGCGCCATACCCTGCCGATTGCGCCGCAATTCTATGTGACTGCACCGCAGCCCTGCCCTTATCTTGAGGGCCGGATGGAGCGCAAATTGTTTACTGCCCTGCATGGCGATCAGGCGCAGCGGCTGAATGATGCGCTGTCAAAGCAAGGATTTCGCCGCAGCCAAAACGTGCTGTATCGTCCGTCTTGCGCCGAATGTTCGGGCTGTTTGTCGGCCCGTATCCGGGTGGCCGATTTCGTGCCAAGCCGCACCCAGCGCCGGATCATGAAGGCCACGGCACAGCTGCGCCGCAATGCCACCAGCCCCTGGGCCACCGAAGACCAGTTCCAACTGTTCCGCCGCTATCTGGATGCGCGCCACGCTGATGGCGGCATGGCCGACATGGATGTCTTTGAGTTTGCCGCCATGATCGAGGAAACCCCGATCAAGACGCGGGTGATTGAATACACCCGCCCCGCTGGGCCCGGCGAAAAGGGCCGGCCGCTGGCGGCGGTGTCGCTGACCGATGTCTTTGATGACGGGCTGAGCATGGTCTACAGCTTTTACGACCCCGATCTGACCGACCTCAGCCTTGGCACCTTCGCCATTCTGGACCATATCGCCATCGCCCGCGAGGCGGGGTTGCCCTATGTCTATCTGGGCTATTGGGTGCCCGGCAGCCGCAAGATGGGGTATAAGGCGTCGTTCAACGCGCTGGAAATCTTCAAGGGCGGGGATTGGCAGCCGCTGGGCGATCCGACCGATCATCGCGCAGAACTGCACCCCTTGTCGGTAGATCCGATTGCCGAACAGGTCGCGCGCATCGCCCTGCCCGAGGCCCGGTCCATCCGTGACTGATGCCGGGCCGCGGTTGGCGGCGCTTGCACTTGTGGTGCCCGATTACGACGCGGCCATTGCGTTTTTCGTTGATGGGCTTGGCTTTCGTCTGACTGCCGATCTGGATCAGGGTATCAAGCGGTGGGTCACCGTTGCCCCGCCCGGTGGTGGGGCCGAACTGGTGCTGGCCCGCGCCGAAGGCCCACGCCAAAGGGCAGCCATTGGCGATCAGGCCGGGGGGCGGGTCTGGCTGTTTTTGCACAGCGATGACTTTGACCGCGACGCCGCCCGCATCAGCGCCGCAGGCGGATGTTTCGAAGACTCTCCTCGCACCGAACCCTATGGCCGTGTCGCGGTCTGGCGCGACCCTTGGGGCAACCGCTGGGACCTGATTGCGCCACGTTAACCGGCTTTGCGTCTGCATTGCCTCTTTGCCTGTGATCCGGGCCGTGCAAAACTTAGCGATTGACCCAGCGCGACATCTTGCCATAATTGGATAGATTTTCTTACCAGTTTGCCAAGAGGCCAGATCCCTAACGGGACGAAGGAACGGGAGGAGTTTAGAATGAACGCAGCCTTGGGGCTTTCGCGGGCGATAGACCGTCTCAGCGAAGCTATCGGCAAATCGGTGATGTGGCTGATCTTGGTCGCTATCATCATCAGCGCCGTCAATGCCGTTATCCGCAAAGCCTTTAACATGTCATCCAACGCCTGGCTTGAAGCGCAGTGGTATCTTTACGGCGCGGCCTTTCTTCTGGCGGCCTCGTATACGCTGAAACAGAACGAACATATCCGCATCGACATTGTCTATGGTTTGCATTCGCGCCGCCGCCAGCACTGGATTGACCTTTTCGGCCATATCTTCTTTCTGCTGCCCTTTGTGGTGCTGATGGCTTGGATGCTGATCCCCTATGCCTGGCAGGCCTATTCGATTGGCCAGGTCTCGACCAATGCGGGCGGGCTTATCATCTGGCCGGCGCGGGCTTTGCTGGCGGCCGGGTTCATCTTGCTGACCGCGCAGGCGATATCGGAAATCATCAAGAAAATCGCGGTCATGCGCGGGTTGATGGAAGACCCCCACCCCTTTGTTTCGGCCCATGAAGCGGCTGAACTGGAAGGGGCGGCGCTGGCGGCAGAGGTGGCGCGGCTTGCAGCCGAACAAGCCAAGAGCGAGGGCAAGAAATGATGGAGTTCATCGCGCTGAACATGGCGCCGATCATGTTCGCAAGCCTCGTGCTGTTTTTGCTGCTGGGCTATCCGGTGGCGTTTTCGCTGGCAGCTAACGGTTTGATTTTCTTTGCAATCGGGGTCTGGCTGGCGCCTTACAGCGAAAACACCATCACGCTGGACTGGCCGCTTTTGTTTACAATGCCCTCCCGATTGTGGGGGGTGATGTCGAATGAGACGCTGTTGGCCATTCCCTTCTTCACCTTCATGGGGATCGTGCTGGAACGGTCGGGCATGGCCGAAGACCTTCTGGACACCGTGGGCCAATTGTTCGGCCCGGTTCGCGGCGGGCTTGCCTATGCGGTTATCATTGTGGGGGCGCTTTTGGCGGCCACCACCGGCGTGGTTGCGGCATCGGTCATTGCGATGGGCCTGATCTCGCTGCCGATCATGCTGCGCTATGGCTATGACCGGCGAGTGGCAACCGGGGTGATCGCGGCCTCGGGCACCTTGGCGCAGATCATTCCCCCCAGCCTGGTGCTGATCGTTCTGGCCGACCAGTTGGGCCGTTCGGTTGGCGATATGTACAAGGGCGCGATGCTGCCGGGTCTGGTGCTGACCGGGCTTTATATCGGCTATGTCTTCATGGTGTCGCTGTTCCGCCCGAAATGGGTTCCCGCCCTGCCGCTGGAGGCGCGCACCCTGGGCCATGGGGTTACCTCGTTGCTGGTGGCCATCGCCGCAATCATCGCAATTGGCTATGTCGCGCATCTGCAATTGTTTGATGCCTATGGCGCCAATGCCGATGTTTTCGGCGCAACCATCGGCATTGCGGTGGTCTATGCCTATGCGGTGATCGACAAATCTTTCAAGATCAACCTGCTAAGCCGTCTGGCCCAGCAGGTCATCATGGTGCTGATCCCGCCTTTGGCGCTGATTTTTCTGGTGCTGGGCACGATCTTTCTGGGCATCGCCACCCCGACCGAAGGCGGCGCGATGGGGGCTGTGGGCTCGCTTCTGCTGGCAGGGATGAAGGGGCGGCTGAACATTGGTGTCATCCGCCAAGCTCTGGAATCCACGACGCGGCTGTCGGCCTTTGTCATGTTCATCCTGATCGGCGCACGGGTGTTTTCGCTGACATTCTACGGCGTCAACGGCCATGTCTGGGTGGAACATCTGCTGGTTGGCCTGCCCGGCGGCGCGACGGGGTTCTTGATCTTTGTCTCGATCCTGGTCTTCCTTTTGGCCTTCTTTCTGGATTTCTTCGAACTGGCCTTCATCATCGTGCCCCTGCTTGTGCCACCGGCACAGGCCTTGGGCATCGATCTGATCTGGTTCGGGGTTATTCTGGGGGTGAATATGCAGACCTCGTTCATGCACCCGCCCTTTGGCTTTTCGCTGTTCTATCTGCGGTCGGTTGCGCCCAAGTCATCCTATGTTGACAAGGTGACGGGCCAGACCACAGCCGGGGTCACGACGGGCCAGATCTATTGGGGCGCGGTGCCGTTCGTGGTTATTCAGGTGGTGATGATCGCCGTGGTCATCAGCTTCCCACAGCTTGTGATGCATTATAAAGGGCCGGTGGTGGATATCAGCAATATCCAGATTACCGTGCCCACGCTGAACACGCTGAACCCGGGCGGATCACCGCAGCTTGGGGCGCCCAATCTGGGCCTGCCGCAATTGGGCACGCCGCAATTGGGGGCGCCAAAGCTGGGCGTGCCGGTCATCAACCCCTGACCCCAGCGCAAACCGCACCAAAGGCCCCAGGTTTCTGGGGCCTTTGTCATTCTGCCCCCCCACAAGCAAACCAGAGCAAACAAAAAGGCCCCGAGGTTTCCCCCGGGGCCTTATGTCGTGTTGCGGCGGGCTTAGAGTTTGCCAGCCTGCTGTTGCACCATCATGAAGGTGTCATAGTTGTATTCCGCGATCTGCGCCCAAAGATAAGCGTCACGCTTGAAGGCCTGCTGGCTTTCCAGGATCTTCGCGAAGGTCGGGTTGGTTGCGCCAATCTCGGCATAGGTGGCCATGGCCGCATCAAAGGCTGCCGACATGACGTCTTGCGGGAAGGGGCGCAGTTGGGCGCCGCCCGCCACCAGCGTTTTCAGCGCGGTGGGGTTCTTATAGTCGTAAGACGCCATCATGTTGGAGTTGGCAGCTTCGGTCGCAGCGCGGATCACGCCCTGATAGGCAGCCGGAAGTTCGTTCCACTTGTCAAGGTTGACCATGGTTGCCAGCGTCGGGCCACCTTCCCACCAGCCGGGATAGTAGTAGTACGGCGCGACCTTGTAGAAGCCGAGCTTTTCATCATCATAGGGGCCAACCCATTCGGCCGCGTCGATGGTGCCTTTTTCCAAGCTTGGATAGATGTCGCCGCCTGCGATTTGCTGCGGCACGATGCCGATCTTTTCGGCCACTTTGCCGGCAAAGCCACCGATCCGCATCTTCAGGCCCTGAAGGTCCGCCAGGCTGTTGATTTCCTTGCGATACCAGCCGCCCATCTGCACGCCGGTATTGCCGCAGGGCAGGTAGTGCAGATTTTGGGTGTGGTAGAATTCGTTCAGCATGTCGATGCCGCCGCCGTAATAGAGCCAAGCGTTCATCTGACGCACGTTCAGGCCGAACGGCACGGCGCAGCCCAGCGCATAGGTCGGATCCTTGCCCCAGAAATAGTAAGGCGCGGTGTGGCAGGCCTCGACGGTGCCATTCGACACGGCATCAGCGGCTTCCAGGCCGGGCACCAATTCGCCCGCGGGAAAGACTTGCAGCGTCAGGTTGCCGTCGGTGGCTTCCGAGACGAGTTTCGACATGGTTTCGGCGGCGCCGAAAATGGTGTCCAGCGCCTTGGGGAAGGACGAGGTCACGCGCCAGGTGATCTTGGGGTTTTCCTGCGCAATGGCCGGAGCGGCAAGCGCTGCGGCACCCGCAGCGGCGGCACCGCCAACGGTGGCCTTGGTCAAAAAGGAACGACGATCCATAGAAATATTTTCCTCCGCTCTTGGCCATTCAAAGACATGGCCCATTGAAACTGGTGCCAGCCTAACCAGCGAAAACCAAGTTGAGAACAGTTTTCTTCAGCGTCAGGCGAAATTTGGTCATTTTTCTTTACCACGGACGGCCTTTTGCTGCCAATGCCCGGAAAAACGCCGTGCATTCAACGGGCTTTGCCAAAGGTGACGTAAAGGCACTTTGGCCGGATATGGGTGCGCCTGATCGGCAAAGGGCGACTCAGCCGCAGAATTGGCCCGGCTTTGGCCGCAACAAATTCACGTTTGTTGCGCCGCCGCCCCGCTTACCGCAAGAAAAATACAATTTTGTAGGGTGAGGCGACATTTTAGGTGCGGAATTGCGGTTGACGCCCCCTGCCCCGCGCCATAATGTCCGCCCCGAAGACCAAAGGGGGAACGCATGCACGCGCTAGCCGTCATCGTAGAAATCTGGCGCATGGGTCGGTAACGACAGCCCATACCGGCTCCCATGCGCCCCCGGATCTCCCCCCGGGGGCTTTTTATTGACCTGTAGACCGCGAACAAGCGGCGAAACTGAGGAAAGACCGATGACCAAGGCGATGACCGGCGCAAGGATGGTGGTTCAAGCTCTGAAGGATCAGGGCGTGGAGGTCGTCTTCGGCTATCCGGGCGGCGCGGTGCTGCCGATCTATGACGAGATCTTCCAGCAAAACGATATCCGCCACATTCTGGTGCGCCACGAGCAAGGCGCCATTCACATGGCCGAGGGCTATGCCCGCTCGACCGGCAAGGTCGGGGTGGCGCTTGTCACCTCGGGGCCTGGTGCGACCAATGCGGTGACCGGTCTGACCGATGCGCTTATGGACAGCATCCCGCTTGTGGTGCTGTCGGGTCAGGTTCCGACCTTCATGATCGGCACCGATGGCTTTCAAGAAGCCGACACCGTGGGCATCACCCGCCCTTGCACCAAACATAATTGGCTGGTGAAAGACACCGCCAAGCTTGCCGAAACCATCCATCAGGCCTTTCACGTTGCCAGATCCGGCCGCCCCGGCCCGGTCTTGATCGATATTCCGAAGGATGTGCAGTTCGCCACCTCGGACTATACCCCCATTCCAAAGGCCAGGGTTGACCATTACCAGCCCCGTGTGAAGGGCGATATCGACGCCATCACCCGCATGGTCGAAATGCTGGAAACCGCCGAACGCCCGCTGTTCTATACCGGGGGCGGCGTCATCAACTCGGGCACGGCGGCCAGCCAGCTGCTGTGCGAGTTTGTCGAAGCGACGGGATTTCCCATCACCTCTACGCTGATGGGCCTTGGCGCCTATCCGGCCTCGGGCAAGCATTGGCTTGGCATGCTGGGCATGCACGGGCTTTATGAGGCCAATCTGGCGATGCATGGCTGCGATCTTATGCTGAACATCGGCGCGCGCTTTGATGACCGGATCACTGGGCGGATAGCCGATTTCAGCCCTAGGTCGGCCAAGGTGCATGTCGATATCGACCCTTCTTCGATCAACAAGGTCATCCGGGTTGATCTTGGCATCATCGGCGATGTCGGCCATGTGCTGGAAGATGCCCTGCGCATCTGGAAGGCGCGTGGGCGCAAGGTCAACAAAGAGGGCCTGGCCAAATGGTGGAAGCAGATCAAGGAATGGCAGGCGGTCAAATGCCTTGGCTACACCGGGTCTGACAAGGTTATCAAACCGCAATACGCGCTGGAGCGGCTTGAGGCTCTGACCAAGGGGATGGACCGTTATATCACCACCGAAGTCGGCCAGCACCAGATGTGGGCCGCGCAGTTCCTTGGCTTTGAAGGGCCAAACCGCTGGATGACCTCGGGCGGTCTTGGCACCATGGGGTATGGCCTGCCCGCCTCGATCGGCGTGCAGGTGGCCCATCCAGAGGCTTTGGTCATCAACGTGGCCGGCGAAGCCAGCTGGTTGATGAACATGCAAGAAATGGGCACGGCCATGCAGTTCCGCACCCCGGTCAAGCAGTTCATCCTGAACAACGAACGCCTTGGCATGGTGCGCCAGTGGCAAGAGCTTTTGCATGGCGAACGCTATTCGTCCTCCTGGAGCGAATCCTTGCCCGATTTCGTCAAGCTGGCCGAGGCCTTTGGTTGCAAAGGCATCAAATGCAGCGATCCGAAGGATCTCGACGACGCTATCATGGAAATGCTGCGCTATGACGGGCCGGTGATCTTTGATTGCCTTGTCGAAAAGCATGAAAACTGCTTCCCGATGATCCCGTCCGGCAAGCCGCATAATGAAATGCTGATGGGCAATGCCGATACCCAAGGCGCGATCAAGGCCGCAGGCGCGGTGCTGGTGTAATCGGTGGTCCGGGGCTGGACCCCGGACCGCAAGGATATTTAGACAGAGAGGATGACGCAGATGTCTGCGCTCAACATCAAAAAAGGCTCTACCAGCCATTCCGCCTATGATCTGCGTGACCCGAACGCGCAAGGGATCGTCAGCCACACGCTTGCGGTGATCGTTGAAAACGAACCGGGCGTTCTGGCGCGGGTGATCGGGCTGTTTTCGGGCCGTGGCTATAACATCGACAGCCTGACCGTGGCCGAGGTGGACCATACCGGCCACCGCAGCCGCATCACCATTGTCACCTCGGGCACCCCGGCGGTGATCGACCAGATCGAAAAGCAGCTTGGGCGTTTGGTGTCGGTTTATGCCGTGCATGACCTGACCGCCGAAGGCCCCAGCGTGCAGCGCGAACTTGCGCTTATCAAGGTGGCAGGCAAGGGCGAGGCCCGGATCGAAGCCCTTCGTCTGGCCGAGATTTTCCGCGCCCATGTGGTTGATTCCACGCTTGAATCCTTTGTGTTCGAGATGACGGGAACGCCCGAGAAAATTGACAGCTTTGCCGAGCTGATGCGCCCCTTGGGGTTGCGGGAATTGGCCCGCACCGGGGTGGCGGCCCTGTCGCGCGGGGCCTAGGCACTGTGACAAATCGTGCGCGGGGCGTGGTGGGCATTCCCGCCGCGCCCCTTTGCCATTATGATGGGTCTTGAAACAGGAGACGCAGATGATTGTTGAACTTGGCCATTTCGCCCTGATCCTGGCTTTTGCCGTGGCTTTGGTTCAGGCAACGCTGCCGCTTTATGGCGCTGCTCGCCGCGACAGCCGGTTGATGGCACTGGCAGAGCCCGCGGCGCTGATGCAGTTGGTGCTGATTGCGGCAGCCTTTGGGGCGCTGACCTATGCCTTTGTTGTATCAGACTTTTCTTTGCGTCTGGTCACGCTGAATTCGCATACCGACAAGCCGATGCTCTACAAGGTGTCGGGCGTCTGGGGCAATCATGAAGGCTCGCTTTTGCTGTGGGTGCTGGCGCTGGCGCTGTTCGGGGCCTGCGCTGTGTGGTTTGGCGGCAACCTGCCCGCGACGCTGAAGGCACGCGTTCTGGCGGTGCAGGGCATGATCGGCGCGGCCTTTCTTGCCTTCATGCTGTTCACATCGAATCCCTTCCTGCGGCTGGCCATTCCGCCGATGAACGGCGACGATCTCAACCCGCTGTTGCAAGACCCCGGCTTGGCCTTTCACCCGCCGTTTCTGTACCTTGGCTATGTTGGCCTTTCGATGAGCTTTTCCTTCGCCGTCGCCGCCCTGATCGAGGGCCGGATCGATGCGGCCTGGGCGCGCTGGGTGCGGCCCTGGACGCTGGCTGCCTGGATCTTTCTGACCATCGGCATCGCGCTGGGGTCTTGGTGGGCCTATTACGAACTTGGCTGGGGCGGCTTTTGGTTCTGGGATCCGGTCGAAAACGCCAGTTTCATGCCTTGGCTGATTGCCGCGGCATTGCTGCACAGCGCCATCGTGGTGGAAAAACGCGAAAGCCTGAAAGCGTGGACAATTCTTTTGGCCATCATCGCCTTTGGCTTTTCGCTGACCGGCACCTTCATCGTGCGCTCGGGTGTCATCACATCGGTGCATTCTTTTGCCAATGACCCGGAACGCGGCGTTTTCATTCTGATGATCCTGGCCTTCTTCATGGGGGGGGCGCTGACGCTGTTTGCCTTCCGCGCCGGCTCGTTGGAAGCAAAGGGCCTGTTTTCCACCATCAGCCGCGAAAGCGCCCTTCTGGCCAATAATGTGCTTTTGGCCGTGGCCGCCTTTGTGGTCTTCATCGGCACGATCTGGCCCTTGGTTGCCGAAATGCTTTGGGCGCGCAAACTCAGCGTTGGCGAGCCGTTCTTCAACGCAGCCTTCACGCCCTTCATGGTGCTATTGGCCATCATCTTGCCGGTTGGCGCGATGATGCCGTGGAAGCGGGCCGAAATTGGCCGTGCGCTGCGGCCCTTGCGGGGGGCGCTGGCCCTGGCGCTGGCCTTGGGGCTGCTGGTTTACGCCCTGCAATCGGGCAAATCGGCCTTGGGGCCGGTTGGGGCCGGGCTTGGGGCTTGGGTGGTTTTGGGCGCCTTGACCGATCTGTGGAACCGCGCCGGGCGCGGCGGGATCGCCGACAGGATTGCCCGTATTGGGCGCATGGGCCGGGCCGATTGGGGCAAGGCCACGGCGCATTCGGGGCTTGGGGTAACCCTTTTTGCGGTGGCCGCCATGCATGCCTGGTCGCAGGAAGATATCGAGGTGGTGCCGGTGGGGGGCAGCTTTCACATCGGCGGCTATGACATCTTGCTGAACGCGGTCGATCAGGTTCAGGGGCCGAACTATGTCTCGACCACGGCCGAAATGGTGGTGTCGCGCGCCGGTGACCCCGTGGTCACCCTTTACCCCGAAAAGCGCATGTATCCGGTCCAGGCCATGCCCACGACCGAGGCCGCCATCGACTATCGCTTTACCCGCGATCTCTATCTTGTGATCGGTGATCCGCAAGAGGGCGGCGGCTATGCGGTGCGCGCCTATATCAAGCCCTTTGCCAACTGGATCTGGGGGGGCGCATTGCTGATGGCTTTGGGCGGCATGCTCAGCCTGTCGGACCGGCGCTATCGCCTTGCCGCCGGGGCGCGTCGTGCCCCTGCGGCCCAACCGGCGGAGTGACATGATGCGTGCGCTTCTTGTCTGCCTGATGCTGGTCGCCACACCCGCCTTTGCCGTACAGCCCGATGAAATGCTTGCAGATCCGGGGCTTGAGGCGCGGGCGCGCGCGATTTCGCGCGATCTGCGCTGCCCGGTGTGTCAGGGCGAGGCGATCGACGATTCCAACGCCCCCATCAGCCGCGACTTGCGCCTGAAGGTGCGCGAACGGCTGATGGAAGGCGACACCGACACCGAGGTGATCGACTATATCGTTGCGCGCTACGGCGAATTTGTCCTGTTCAAGCCCCGCGCCTCTGGCTCGGGGCTGATCTTGTGGCTGGCCGGTCCGGCGATGCTTTTGGCCGGTGGGGCACTGGCCTTTGCCATGACCCGCCGCAAGCCCCGCCCCGAACCCGATCTGACGGCAGATGAACAGACCCGGCTGGCCGAATTGATGAAAGAGTGACGCAAGGTTGGGCTTTTCCAGCCCGCCCATGCGGCTATGCTTTGGCGACAACAGGAGACCGCCATGGCCTATACCTCGATCCTTTATGATCTGACCGGCGGCATCGCCACCATCACGCTGAACCGGCCCGATGTGATGAACGCGCTGTCCAGCGCCATGCGGCGCGAGGTGCTGGCAGCAATGCTGCGCGCCCAGGATGAGGCGCGGGTGATGGTGCTGACCGGCGCGGGCCGGGCCTTTTGTTCGGGGCAAGACTTGCAAGATGCCGGAAAGATTGGCTCTTTCGATCTGGAGCGCATCCTGAACGAAGAATATGTCCCAATGATAAAGGCAATCACTGACAGCCCGATCCCGACGATTGCCGCCGTCAATGGTGCTGCGGCCGGCGCCGGGGCGAACCTTGCCTTGGCCGCCGATATCGTGATTGCCGCCGAAAGCGCCAGCTTCATTCAGGCCTTCACCCGCATTGGCCTTGTGCCGGATGCGGGCGGCTCTTACTGGCTGCCGCGCCAGATCGGGATGGCCCGGTCAATGGGGGCGATGCTGTTGGGCGACAAGATCACCGCAAGACAGGCAGCCGATTGGGGCATGATCTATGCCTGCATCGACGACGCGGAATTTGCCGACAGCATCAGCGTTCGCGCCCGCCAATTGGCCGCCGGACCGGGCGTGGCCTATCGCGGCGTCAAGACCATGCTGCGGGCCAGTTTCAACAATGATCTGGATGGGCAATTGGCGCTGGAGGCGCGGCTGCAAGGCGCCTGCGGGCTGACAGAAGACTTTCGCGAAGGGGTGGCGGCCTTTCTTGAAAAGCGCCCTGCCCGCTTTCGCGGCGCATGAACGGGCTTTTCAATACGGTTGATTTGCGCTGAACTGTCCGGGTTTGTATCAGGTGCGGTATTTTCCATGTGGACAGGTCTTTTGCACAAAGCGCTGATGCGCGCGGTTCGAACTGGCAGCCTCGTGCTGAGTTATCCCGACGGGCAGGTGCAGCACTATGGCAGCGGCGCGCCGCAGGTGGTGGCGCGGCTTGCAGATCCTGACTTGCCACGCAAACTGCTGCTCAACCCCGAACTGGCCTTGGGCGAAGCCTATATGCATGGCCAGTTGCAGATTGAAGATGACGATCTGCACGGCCTTCTGACCCTGTTGATCCGCAGCGCCGAAACCGGCGCTTTGCCGCGCCCCTTGGCCATGGTGCGGACGGCGCGCAAGGGGGTAAAGCGGCTGGCGCAGGCCAATCGGCTGGGCCGCTCGGTGCAGAATGTGGCGCATCACTACAACATTCCCGACAGATTCTACCGCCTCTTCATGGAAGAGGACATGCAATACACCTGCGCCTATTACCGCAGCCCGGACATGGACCTAGAGGCGGCACAGGCCGCCAAGATGGACCATATCGCGGCCAAGCTGCTGCTGCGGCCGGGGGTGCGGGTTTTGGATATTGGCTGCGGCTGGGGGGGGCTGGCGCTGCGGCTGGCGGCGCGTCACGATGTGCATGTCACCGGCGTGACCCTGTCCGAGGTGCAGCTTGACGCCGCACGCCGTCGTGCCGCCGACATGGGGCTGGCTGACAAGGTCACGTTTCGCCTGCAAGACTATCGCGCCGTGCCTGACCGGTTTGACCGGGTGGTTTCGGTGGGCATGATGGAACATGTGGGCCAGCCGCACTATGCGACCTATTTCAAGAAGATACATGACATTCTTCAACCCGACGGCCTCGCGCTTATTCATTTCATCGGGCGGTCCTCGCCGCCGTCGGCGCTGAGCCCGTGGTTTCAGAAATACATCTTCCCCGGCGGCTATGCCCCAGCCTTTTCCGAAGTCATCCCCGCCATAGAGAAAAGCCGTCTGGTGCTGGCCGATCTTGAGGTCTGGCGCGGCCATTACGAACGCACCTTGCGCGATTGGCAGGCCCGCTTTGCCGCCAACCTGCCACAGGTGCGCGCCATGTTTGATGAAACCTTTATGCGGATGTGGCGCTATTATCTGGTTTCGGCCGAACTGAGCTTTACCGAAATGCCGCAGGTGCTGTTTCAGGCGCAACTGACAAAGGCGCGGCTGGGCACCCCGGTGACGCGCGACTATCTCTATCAAGGCTAGTCTCGCACCAAAGCCAGACCTGACCGAAACCCAGTGCTATTTCCGCCCCGCCTTGCGGGTGGACAGCAACAGATTTGTCTCGGACGTCATCACCCCTTCGATCGAACGGATGCGGTAAATCACCTCGTCCAACTCCAGCAGGGTTTGGGTGGCAAGCTCGGCAATCAGATCCCATTTGCCATTGGTCGAATGCACCGCCAAAACCGCCGGAATCCCGGCAAGCCGCGCCATGACCTTTTCGCCACCCTTGCCTTCGATCCCGATCATGATAAGCCCGCGCACCGGCGCCGCCGTCACATCCGACCGCGTCAACACCGTGAAGCCGGCAATCTCGCCGCGTGACTGCAACCGCTCCATCCTTGCGCGCACCGTGGCGCGGCTCAGCTCCAGGCGATCTGCCAGTTCTGACAAGGAGGCCCGCCCATCACGGCGCAGCTCTGCAATCAAACGCTGATCTGTTTCGTCCATCTTGCGCAATCCCTCTGCCGATTCGCGCAATGCATTTAGCAAAGCGGACGAATTGGCGCTAGGATTCGTCACCGCCCCACGCCACTTTGCCCAAAACATCCGGAGAGACCCATGCCAAACTGCATCCTGATCGGCGCCCCGATTGACGAAGGCCAACGCCGTCCCGGCTGCGTCATGGGGCCCGCCGCCTATCGGGTGGCCGGGATCGCTGCGGCGATTTCCGAACTGGGCCACGGGCTGGCCGATTGGGGTGATGTGGCCCTGCCCGCTCTGGAAGCGGCCATCTGCCCCAACCCCACCGTGCATTCCCTGCCCCAGGTGATGGGCTGGACCAGGGTCTTGGCCGAACAGGTGCAAAAGGCGCTGGATCAGGACACGATGCCGATCATTCTGGGCGGCGATCATTCGCTGGCGCTTGGGTCGGTCGCGGGGGCGGCCGCCCATGCCAAGGCAGCCGACCGCCCGCTGTTCCTGCTGTGGCTTGATGCGCATTCCGATTTCCACACGCCCTTGACCACCACCAGCGGCAATCTGCACGGAACGCCCGTGGCCTATATCGCGGGGCGCGAGGGATTTTCCCCCCTGCCGCCCTTTCCCGCCCCGATTCCAGCCGATCAGATCTGCCTTTACGGCATCCGCTCGGTTGATCCGGCCGAACATGCCGCCCTTTTGCAGGCCGATATCGCCATCAATGACATGCGGGTTCTGGACGAGTTGGGGATCGTCGCCCCGTTGCGGGCGTTTCTGGACAAGGTGCGTGCGGCGGGCGGCATGTTGCATGTGTCTTTGGATGTCGATTTTCTTGACCCGGCGATTGCGCCGGCCGTCGGCACCACGGTTCCGGGCGGCACGACCTTTCGCGAGGCCCATCTGGTGATGGAGCTTTTGCACGAAAGCGGGCTTGTCACCTCTCTCGACCTGGTAGAGTTGAACCCCTTCCTGGACGAGCGCGGCCGCACCGCCAAGCTGATGGTCGATCTTGTCGGCAGCCTGATGGGCCGCAAGGTGTTCGACCGCCCAACCCGGAGTTTTTAAGATGATTGCCCCGTCAAAACAGGCCTTCGTGCCCTTCGTCTCGGTCGCCAATATGATGCGGTTGGTTCATGCCATTGGGGTGGAGCAGGTGATGGTGGACCTTGCCGCCGAGATCGAGGACGATTTCCGCCGCTGGCCGCTTTTTGACAAGACGCCGCGCGTGGCCAGCCATTCCGATATTGGCGTGATTGAATTGATGCCCACGTCAGATGGCGAAACCTATGGGTTCAAATATGTGAATGGGCACCCCAGCAATATGAAGCGGGGGTTGCAGACCGTTACCGCCTTTGGGCTTTTGGCAGATGTGTCAACAGGTTATCCGCTATTGCTGTCTGAAATGACCATCCTCACCGCGCTGCGTACCGCCGCCACCAGCGCCATGGCGGCGAAATGGCTGGCCCCCAGGGGTGCCACGACCATGGCGCTGATCGGCAATGGCGCGCAGGCAGAATTTCAGGCGCTGGCCTTCAAATCGGTCTGCGGAATTTCCGAACTGCGGCTTTACGATATCGACGCCAAAGCCACCGCGAAATGCGCCGCCAATTTGGCCGGGCGCGGACTGACGGTTGTGGCCTGCACCTCGGCCCAAGAGGCGATCATGGGGGCCCAGATCATCACAACGGTAACGGCTGACAAGCAAAACGCCACCATCCTGACCGATAACATGGTCGGCTCTGGGGTGCATATCAACGCTGTTGGCGGCGATTGCCCCGGCAAGACCGAATTGCACCGCGATATCCTGATGCGGGCCGGTGTGTTCGTGGAATACCCCGCCCAAACCCGTATCGAGGGCGAAATTCAGCAGATGCCAGAGGACTTTCCCGTCACCGAGCTTTGGCAGGTTATCAACGGGCAGGCACATGGCCGCGCAACCGCGCGTGATATCACGCTTTTTGACAGCGTTGGCTTTGCGATCGAAGATTTCAGCGCCCTGCGCTATGTGCATGGCAAGCTGAAATCGCTGGGCCTGTGCGACCAACTTGACATGATTGCAGACCCCGACGATCCGCGGGATTTGTTCGGCATGCTGATGCGCGCGGCCTAAAGGGCGGGCTGTTCTTGCATACCAAGGCTAGTTTGGTGTAAACAAAAGCCACCAAAATATAGAACCTTGCAGTAAGGCGGCGGAACGTGAACGATACCCCGGAAGACATTGAAACCGCTGGCGAAAAGCCAGAGCGTCCGGCCTATCACGGCCCGCAGATCGACATTGTCGATGAAATGAAGACGTCCTATCTCGATTACGCGATGAGCGTGATCGTCAGCCGCGCCATTCCTGACCTGCGCGATGGGCTGAAACCTGTCCACCGCCGCATCCTTTTTGCCATGCAGGAATCGGGCAATACCCATGACAAGGCCTATCGCAAATCGGCCCGGCCCGTGGGCGATACCATGGGCAAATACCACCCCCACGGCGACAGCGCGATCTATGACGCGCTGGTGCGGATGGCCCAACCCTTTTCAATGAGCCTGAAGCTTTTGGATGGCCAGGGCAACTTCGGGTCGATGGACGGCGATTCCGCGGCGGCGATGCGCTATACCGAAGTGCGCATGGACAAGCCCGCGGCCTTTCTGATGGCCGACATCGACAAGGAAACTGTTGATTTTCAAGACAACTACGATGGAAAAGACCGCGAGCCCACCGTGCTGCCCGCGCGCTTTCCCAATATGCTGGTCAATGGCGCCGAAGGCATTGCCGTCGGCATGGCCACCCGCATTCCGCCGCACAACCTTGGCGAGGTGATCGACGGCACGCTGGCGATGATCGAAAACCCCGATATCAGCATGGAAGCGCTGATGGAGATCATCCCCGCCCCCGATTTTCCGACCGGGGCCACCATTCTGGGCCGTTCAGGCGCGCGCAAAGCCTATCTTGAAGGCCGCGGCAGCGTGATTATCCGCTCCAAGACCCATGTCGAAGAAATTCGCAAAGACCGCTTTGCCATCATCGTCGATGAGGTGCCCTATCAGGTCAACAAGGCGCGGATGATCGAAATCATCGCGGAAATGGTGCGCGACAAGAAAATCGAAGGCATCTCCAGCGTCGCCGATGAAAGCGACCGGATCGGCGTTCGCGTGGTGATCGAGTTGAAGCGCGATGCCACAGCTGATGTGGTGCTGAACCAGCTTTACCGGTTCAGCCCGATGCAGGTTTCGTTCGGCTGCAACATGCTGGCGCTGAACGGCGGCCGCCCCGAACAGCTGACGTTGCGCGATTTTCTTAGCCATTTCATCACCTTCCGCGAAGAAGTTGTTGCGCGCCGGACCGCGTTTGAACTGCGCAAAGCCCGCGAGCGCAGCCATGTGCTGTGCGGCCTTGCGGTAGCTGTGTCGAACGTGGACGAGGTGGTCAAAACCATCCGCTCCAGCGCAGATGCCGCCGAGGCCCGCGAAAAGCTGATGACGCGGCGCTGGCCAGCGCATGAAATTGCCCCCTTCATCCGGCTGATTGATGACCCAAGCCACACGATCAATGAAGACGGCACCTATAACCTTTCGGAAATTCAGGCCCGCGCCATTCTGGACCTGCGTCTGCAACGCCTGACCCAGCTTGGCGTCAAGGAGGTGACGGACGAGTTGGAAGATCTGGCCTCCAAGATCAAGGATTACCTGGAAATCCTGGGATCGCGCGACCGGATCATGGCGATCATCTCGGCCGAGCTGAGCGAGGTCAAGGCGATGTTCGCCGTGCCGCGCCGCACCGAGATTGTCGACTGGTCGGGCGATATGGAAGACGAAGACCTGATCGAACGCGAAGATATGGTCGTGACCATCACCTCGGGCGGTTACATCAAGCGCACGCCTTTGGCCGAATTCCGCGCCCAGAACCGTGGCGGCAAGGGCCTGTCGAGCATGGCCACCAAGGAAGACGATGTGGTCACCACGCTGTTCGTGGCCAACACACATACGCCTTTGTTGTTCTTCACCACTGATGGCATGGTCTACAAGATGAAAACCTGGCGTCTGCCGCTGGCGGGCCGCACCGCCAAGGGCAAGGCAATGGTCAATATTCTTCCCATCGGCCAAGGGGTTAGCATTGCAGCCCTGATGCCGGTTGATGTGCCCGAGGCAGATTGGGAAAACCTGCAGATCGTGTTTGCCACCTCTGACGGCGATGTGCGCCAAAACGATCTGAGCGATTTCACCAATGTCATGCGCAACGGCAAGATTGCCATGAAACTGCCCGATGGCGTCACGCTGGTGAATGCCGCCATTGCCGATGACAAAGACGATGTGATGCTGGTTACCGAAATGGGCCGCGCCATTCGCTTTTCCACGCAGGAAATCCGCGTCTTCAAATCGCGCGGATCAACCGGCGTGCGCGGCATCCGTCTGGCCGAGGGCGACACAGTGGTATCGATGGCGATCATCCGTCACTTTGAAGCCGAAGCGGATGAGCGCGCGGCCTATCTCAAGCAGCGTCGCCTGATGGCGGGGGTGACCGAGGACGAGACCGATGATGACGAAGACGGCGTGGTCGGGGGCCAGCTTAGCCCCGAACGCTATGCCGAAATGTCAGCGGCCGAAGATCTGATTCTTACCATCACCAAGGGCGGGTCTGGCAAGCTGTCCTCCAGCCACGATTACCCGATCCGCGGGCGCGGCGGCATGGGCGTGAAAGCCATTTCGCCGGGGCCACGTGGCGGGCGCATCATCGCCTCGTTCCCGGTGGATACAAGCGACCAGATCATGCTGGCAACCTCCACCGGTCAATCGATCCGCGTGCCGGTTGAACAGATCAGCTTCCGGTCACGCTCGGCCGGTGGGGTGCGGGTGTTCAACGTCGGTGCCGATGAAGAGGTGGTTTCGGTCGCCCGTGTGGCCGAACAGGGCGAGGCCGATCAGGATATCGTGGTTGACGGCGTCGCAGAGCAAGGTGGGCCAGAGCAAGGTGGAAATGACCAGGCTTGAAGCACGGCTTGGCGAACTGGCGCTGCGGGGCGAAACCCTGACCTATGGCGCACTGGCCCAGGAAATGGGCTGGCGCGTGGCCGACCTGACGGGTGCGCTTGAAACCCTGATGGAGATTGACACCGCCAACGGCCGCCCGCTCAGGGCGGCCCTGTGCGAAGGGCGTATGGCGGGCGGCCTGCCTGCGCGGGGCTTTTTCGACAAGGCCGCCGAATTGGGCTTTGATATTTCCGATCCGGCCCAGTTTGTTGAAAAACACCGCAGGGCGTTAAGCGGCTGGTAAGAAGGTCGTGGTTCACTTCGCAAAACCGGAGTGCCCATGAACCTTTATCACTGCATGATCGACCTGCGCCCCGAGGCGAATGCCCTGGCCTTTGCCAAGGCCACCGGCGCCTGGATGGACCATCTGAAATCTCAAGGCCTTATCAGCGATTGGCGCTTGATGCGGCGCAAGTTTGGCCTCGCCTCTGGCACGCTCAGCGATTTCCTGCTGGAAATCGATCTGCCGGGACTGGCGGCTTTGGATACCGCCTTTGCCACGCTGGCCCATGCCGATGAAACGGCCAGCCAACGCTATGACCAGATGCATGGCATGATCGCACATGCCGAGGTTGGGCTTTACCGCCCCTACCCCGACGCAAACCCACGTGAACGCATCGCCCTGATCTAGGCGCGTCGCGCCGATCCATCCCCCAAAGGGCACGCTGGCGCAAGAGTCACCTGATCTGAGGCCGTCCTCGCAGCCACAGAAGGGGGCGTTCATGTCCTTGGAACCCACCAAAGTTCCAAAGGGCGGCGCGCGCCTTGACGCTGCAAACAAACGGTAACTCTGTGCACCAATGCCGAGTTCGCCCTGCATCTTTCGGGCTTTATGCACAAACCGGCCCATGGTTTCCTGATGCCACGCCCACGACAGGGGGGCGATTGGGAAAAGGAAACGTAAAGATGGACCAACTTAACAAATTCGCACCGCTTATCGCGCGCCTCTTGATTGGCGGCTTCTTCCTGTTATCGGGTCTCGGCAAGCTGGGCGACGTCGCAGGCTTCACCGGATATTTGACTTCGGGCGGGCTGCCGGCCTTCCTCGCATGGCCTGCCATCTTGTTTGAAATCGCCGTCGGCATTGCCGTCATCGTCGGTTTTCAGGCACGGATTGCGGCATTGGCCGGGGCGGCTTTTTGCATCGCGGCGGCACTTCTCTATCACAACAATCTGGCCGATCAGGTGCAGATGATCATGTTTTTCAAGAACTTCGCCATTGCAGGCGGCTTCATGATGATCTTTGCCAATGGAGCGGGCGCCTTGGCGGTGGACAAGTAAGCCAATCGCAACGAAGGGTGGGGTTTTCCCACCCTTTTCTTTTGGTGCGGATGGCCTTAAGTCAACGCCATGCGCGAAACCCTTCATATCATCGGCGGCGGAATGGCCGGATCGGAAGCGGCCTGGCAGGCTGCGGAAATGGGCGTGCCGGTTGTCTTGCACGAAATGCGGCCCGCCATTGGCACCTTTGCGCATCGGACCGGGCTTTTTGCCGAGATGGTCTGTTCCAACTCGTTCCGTTCGGATGACGACGAACGCAACGCGGTGGGGCTGTTGCATTGGGAAATGCGCGCCGCAAAGGGCCTGGTGATGGAGGCTGCAAGCCGCCACCGCCTGCCAGCAGGCGGGGCCTTGGCGGTGGACCGCGATCCCTTTGCCGATTATGTGACCGAACGGCTGAAGGCGCATCCGTTGGTCAGTGTTGAATATGGCGAGGTGCGCGACCTGCCGCGCGATGGCCATTGGATCGTGGCCACCGGGCCGCTGACCTCTGGCGCGCTGGCCGAAAGCATCCGCGTCGAAACCGGGGCCGATAGCCTGGCCTTTTTCGATGCCATCGCCCCGATCGTCTATGCCGAAAGCGTTGATATGTCGGTGGCCTGGATGCAATCGCGCTATGACAAGGGCGAGACGGTCGAAGAACAGACCGCCTATATGAACTGCCCGATGGACCGCGACCAGTATTATGCCTTTATCGAGGCACTTCTGGCCGCCGAAAAGACCGAGTTCCACGAAGGCGAAACCGCCGGCTATTTCGACGGCTGCCTGCCGATCGAAGTGATGGCCGAGCGCGGGCGCGAAACCTTGCGCTTTGGCCCGATGAAACCGGTTGGCCTGACCAACCCGCACCGGGCAGAAAAGCCCTATGCCGTGGTTCAGCTGCGCCGTGACAACAAACTGGGCACACTTTACAACATCGTGGGCTTCCAAACCAAGATGAAGTACGGCGCGCAAACATCTGTTTTTAAAATGATTCCTGGGCTTCAGGATGCCAATTTTGCCCGTCTGGGCGGCATTCATCGCAACACTTTCCTGAATTCGCCCACGCTGCTGGACGACCAGATGCGCCTGCGCTCGCGGCCGAATATTCGCTTTGCCGGACAGGTGACCGGGGTTGAAGGTTATGTCGAAAGCGCGGCGATGGGGCTTTTGGCGGGTCGGATGGCGGCGGCAGAAATGTTGGGGCAAACCCTGCCCCCGCCCCCGCCTGATACCGCGATGGGGGCCTTGGTAACCCATATCACCGGCGGGGCCGAGGCGAAGACCTTTCAGCCGATGAACGTCAACTTCGGGCTTTTCCCGCCGATTGACGCGCGCGGCGGCCGCAAAGGGCGCAAGGACCGCTACAAGGCCTATACCGACCGCGCGAAAGAGGCGTTTCAGGCATGGCTGGGCGCGTAACCCGCTTTGCGCCCTCGCCCACCGGCCCTTTGCATCTGGGCCATGCCTATGCCGCCTTGGTGGCCGCAACGCGGGGCGACAGGTTCCTGTTGCGGATCGAAGATATCGACCGCCCCCGCTGCACAGCTGAATTCGAAACCGCGATTTCTGAGGATCTGCACTGGCTGGGGTTAAGCTGGCAAGAACCGGTGATGCGGCAGTCTGACCGGCTTTTGGCCTATGATGCGGCGCTTGCACATCTGTACGGCGCCGGTCTGACCTATCGCTGTACCTGCACACGGGGCGATATAAAGGCGGCCCTTTCAGCCCCCCAAGAAGGCGCGCAGGTGATCGGGCCGGATGGTCCGATCTATCCAGGCACCTGCCGCGACAAGGGCCATCAGACCGGCGCTGTGCGGCTGAACATGGCGGCGGCGATGGCGCGCTTGGGGGGGGTGGCGTTTGTCGAAACCGGAACCCGCGCGGGGCTTCACCGCCTGAACCCCGACCAAATGATTGAAACCATTGGCGATATTGTGCTGGCCCGGCGGGATATCGGCACATCTTACCACATTGCGGTTGTGGTCGATGATGCCGAGCAGGGGATAACCGAGGTCACGCGCGGCGAAGACCTGTTTGAGGCAACCGCCATCCATGTGGCCTTGCAGCGCCTGCTTGGCCTGCCGACCCCGGCCTATCATCACCATCGTCTGATCCGCGATGATCTGGGCAAGAGGTTGGCCAAACGCGATGATGCGCGCGCCTTGGCAAAATACCGGACCGAGGGCGCAACCCCTGCCGACATTCGCCGGATGGTCGGGCTTTAGCCACGCCGTGGCCAGGCACAGCCGCGATCCTGACCTAGGCCATGGGCGCCAGAATCTCGACCTCGGCCCCGTCACGCAGCGCGGTATAAAAACACGACCGCCGGTTGGTATGGCAGGCCGGGCCGTCTTGGGCAACCAGGGCCAAAAGGCAATCGCGGTCGCAGTCGATGCGCAGTTCGATCAGGCGCTGCACATGGCCCGAACTTTCGCCCTTGGCCCAGAACGCCTGCCGCGAGCGGCTCCAATAGGTGACATGGCCGCTGGACAGCGTGCGCGCGATGCTGGCGGCGTTCATCCAGGCCATCATCAAGACCTCGCCTGTTGTATGATCCTGTGCGATGCAGGGGATCAGGCCGTTGGCATCATACTTTAGGCTTGTCGGATCAAAGGTCATGGCGTTGGTCCTTGGCGGCGGATGAAATGCGGCTTATCTGATGGGGGCACAAAGGGGAAGGCTATGGCGGACAGCGACCTTATCAAGCTTTATTCGGGCCGAATTCTGGAACTTGCCGCCTCGATCCCACATCAGGGTCGGCTTGCCGCGCCCATGGGCAGCGCCAAAAAACGTTCGCCCCTGTGCGGTTCGACGGTCATTGCCGATGTGATGGTGGAAAATGGCCGGGTCAGCCAATTCGCGCAGGATGTGAAGGCCTGTGCGCTGGGGCAAGCTTCGGCATCGATTCTGGGCCGGGTGGTTCTGGGGCAAAGCGGGGCAGAGCTGGCAGCCGCCCGTGACGCGCTGCGCGCCATGCTGAAAGACGACGGCCCCGTTCCCGCAGCCCCCTTCGAGGGCTATGAAGTGCTTTTGCCCGCGCGCGCCTACAAAAACCGCCACGCCTCGGTTCTTTTGCCGCTGGATGCGGTGTGCGAAGCTGTCGCTGCGGCAGAGGCCTAAAAAAACGCCGCCACCAAAGGGTGACGGCGGTAAGGGGCGTCTCGTTCATCGGCGGCGGGCTGGACAACCCGAGAGGCGACCGACTTGGGGACAAGGTCGCGGGCCGATGGGCAAAGATCGCAGGCAGAACGGATCAGAGGGCGCCGGAAATGGCTAGCCCGGCATAAAGCATCACAAAGAGCGACAGCACCCCCACGGCATCTTCAACAAGGGTGGCACGCGAGTGGTTCACGATCTCGGCAATCTCGGTCAGCATGGCTGTCTCCTTCGCTTTGTTCCAGTATTGTTCTCACTTTCTTAACGGTACGTCAAGAACTTTATGAGAACATTTGAGAACAAACCAGCATTCGTGCCAAACCCCGCACCCAAAGGTGCCGTCCGCGCATCAGGAAGGAAGGTCAGCCGACCGAAATAAGCCGGATCGCCCGGTCTTGATCCAAAAGCCACAGCAGGGTGCGTACGGCGCGGCCCCTAAGGCTTTGCAATGTTGGGTCATCGGCCAAAAGACGCCGCGCATCGGTCTGGGCAATCGCCATCAGCCCGGCCTGGCGCTCCATATCGGCCACCCGAAACCGCGGCAGGCCGGATTGGGCGGTGCCGATCAGGTCGCCCGCCCCGCGCATGGCAAGGTCTTCTTCGGAAATGCGAAACCCGTCTTCGCTATCGCGGATGACCGTCAGCCGCCGCTCACCGCTTTCCGAAAGCGGGGCCTGATAGATCAAAAGACAGGTGGAGGCAGCCGTGCCACGCCCCACCCGCCCGCGCAGCTGGTGCAACTGGGCAAGGCCAAAGATCTCGGCCCGTTCAATCACCATGATCGAGGCATTGGGCACGTTCACCCCCACTTCGATAACGGTCGTCGCCACCAGAACCTTGGTTTCACCGGCAACAAAGCGGGCCATGGCCGCGTCTTTTTCAGCCGCGGGCATCTGGCCGTGGACCAGGCCCACCCCATCGCCCAAGGCGGCCCGAAGCATGGCAAAGCGGGCCTCGGCGCTGGCGTAATCCAGCACCTCGCTGTCTTCGACCAAGGGGCAGACCCAATAGGCCTGCCGCCCTTCGGCCACGGCGCGGGCAAGGTGGCCCACCACCTCATCCATGCGCTGGGACGAGACCATGACCGTCTTGATCGGCTTTCGCCCGGCGGGTTTTTCATCCAGCACCGAAACATCCATGTCGCCATAGCTGGCCAACGCAAGGCTGCGCGGAATGGGGGTGGCGGTCATCACCAAGACATCGGCCATCGCCCCTTTGGCCCCAAGCTCCATGCGCTGCGCAACACCAAAGCGGTGTTGTTCATCGACAATGGCCAGCCGCAGATCGTCAAAGACCACATCCTTTTGAAACACCGCATGGGTGCCGACAAGAATGCCGATCTCGCCCTTGGCCAAGGCAGAAAGCTTGGCCGCGCGATCCGCGCCCTTGTCGCGCCCGGTCAAGAGGTCCAGCCGCACCCCGGCCGCCGCGGCCAAGGGTTGCAGCCCTTCCAGATGCTGCCGCGCCAGAATTTCGGTCGGGGCCATCATAACCCCCTGCCCGCCTGCCTCGACCGCCGTCAACAGCGCCAAAAACGCCACCAGCGTCTTGCCCGCGCCGACATCGCCTTGCAAAAGCCTGTTCATCCGCAGCGGGCTTTCCATATCCAGCGCGATTTCCCCAAGCGCCCGGGTTTGGGCGGCGGTGGGGGTATAGGGCAGGCTTTTCAAGACTTTGGCCTGCAGCGCGCCGGTGCCTCGGGTGACCTGCCCCTTGGCACGGCGCAATTGGCTGCGGGCAAGCGCCAGCGTGATCTGATGGGCAAAAAGCTCATCATAGGCCAGGCGCTGCCGGGCCGGGGCGGTAAAGGCCAGATCGGCGGCCCCTTCCGGCGCATGGGCAGCGCGCAGCGCGCTTTGCCAATCGGGCCAGCCTTCGCGGGCCAGCAGGGGGCCATCGATCCATTCGGGCAGGCTCGGCGCGCGGGCCAGACTGGCCTCTGCCGCCTTGGCGATGACGCGTTGGGTGATGCCCGCGGTCAGGGGATAGACCGGCTCCCAACTGGGCAGGTCCTGTGCCTCATCCGGGCGCAAGACATGGTCGGGATGAACGATTTGCGCAATGTTATCAAATATTTCCACCCGGCCCGATACAAGGCGCCGCTGGCCAGTGGGCAGCAGCTTTTGCAGGTATTCGCCGCGCGCATGAAAGAAGACCAGCTGAAATTCGGTCAAGGCATCGCGCACCATCACGCGGTAGGGGCGGCCCTTTTGGCGGGGTGGGACATGGATGCCCACCTCCACCTCAACCGTCACAATCGCGGGCGCGACCACATTCCGGATCGAGGCTTTGCGGCTGCGATCCACGGCCGAATGGGGAAGAAGATACAGCAGATCCTTGGGCTTTTCGACGCCAAGCCCGGCAAAGGCCTGGGCCGTTTTCGGGCCAACGCCCTCCAACGTTTCCAGATCGGCAAACAGCGGAAAAAGCGCCTCGGGGCGGCTCATGCCGTGCCCAGCAAGGCAAGCCAGGCGTCTTCGGTCAGCATCGGCACGCCAAGCCGTTCGGCATCCTTGGCCTTTGATCCCGCACCGGGGCCGGCAACCACGTAATCGGTCTTGGCACTGACAGAGCCGGCCA
>JAIOXV010000023.1 GCA_021741465.1 Paracoccaceae bacterium | reverse complement strand
GGTGGGGCGCGGGGCCCAAGGCGCGCCTTGGGTGCTGGGCCAGATCGCCCATGCGCTTTATGGCACGCCCGCGCCGCAGGTGCCGCAAGGGGCCGCACTTTGTGACCTGATTTCAGCACATTACGAAGACATGCTGGGCTTTTACGGCATTGCCTTGGGGCTGAAAGTGGCCCGCAAACATCTGGGATGGTATCTTGACCGGGCCGGCGCCCCAAAGGCCGAGGTGGTGACCGCCTCTGACCCGGCGCAGGTGCTGCGCCTGATCCGCGCCGCCGTGGCAAACCCCGAACGTCACGCAGCATGAGCGCCTATCGTCCGCCATACCCGGTTCCGGGCGTTATCTGGGCCAGCCTGCCGGTGCCTGCGCTTTTGGTCGACCGGGCCGGCATGATTGCCGAAGTGAACCCGGCGGGCGAGATTTTTCTGAACGCTTCGCTGCGCAGCTTGAAGGGACAGCCGGTCTTGGACCGTTTGGCGATCGACGCCGAGATGGACCATGCGATGGACCGTGCCCGCGCCAACCAGGCCGCGCTTTTCATCAATGATGTCGATGTGACCACGGGCGAACGGCCCCCGGTGCAGTGCAATATCCAATTGGCACCGATGCATGACAACGCCGATTACATCCTGATGCTGATTTCGCCGCGCGATCTGGCCGACAGGCTTGGCCGGGCCATGCAGGTGAAATCGGCGGCCAAATCGGCCATCGGCATGGCCGAAATGCTGGCGCATGAAATCAAGAACCCGCTGGCGGGCATTTCGGGCGCGGCCCAGCTTATTTCCATGAACGCAGGCCCCGAAGACCGCGAATTGACAGATCTGATCGTGGCCGAAACCCGCCGCATCGTGAAATTGCTGGAGCAGGTCGAGCAATTCGGCAACCTGCGCCCGCCAGACCGCCGCGCGGTCAACCTGCATGACGCGCTGGACCGGGCGCGCAAATCGGCCCTGGTTGGCTTTGCCGCCCATATGGCGATTGTCGAAGATTACGATCCTTCGCTGCCCGCGACCTTTGCCGACAATGACCAGCTGATGCAGGTGTTCTTGAACCTTATCAAAAACGCGGCCGAAGCGGCCACCGGCCCCGGCACCATCCGCCTGCGGACCTTTTACGACCAATCGCTGCGCGTGCGCCGCAAGGATGGCACCAGCGCCCGCCTGCCCCTGACGGTCGAGGTGCAGGATGACGGGCCGGGCATCCCGCCCGACCTTGCCGCCGATATTTTCGAACCCTTCGTTTCGGGGCGCGAAAATGGCACGGGGCTGGGGTTGGCGCTGATCTCCAAGATCATCTCTGACCATGATGGCTGGATTTCGGCCGAGTCGGCGCCGGGACGCACGGTGTTTCGGGTTTCGCTTCCGGTCGCGCCCAAGGATTTTCCCAAGGAAAAGAAGGACTAAACCATGGACGGCACCGTTCTTGTCGCTGATGACGACCGCACCATCCGCACTGTGCTGACCCAGGCGCTGACGCGGGCAGGCTGCAAGGTGCACGCCACCTCAAGCCTGATGACGCTGATGCGCTGGGTGGAAGAGGGCAAGGGCGATCTGGTGATTTCCGATGTCATCATGCCCGATGGCAACGGGCTTCAGGCCCTGCCACAGATCAGCCGCCTGCGGCCCGGCCTGCCGGTGATCGTCATCTCGGCGCAAAACACCATCATGACTGCCATTCAGGCGGCCGAGGCAGAGGCCTTTGACTATCTGCCAAAGCCCTTTGATCTGCCCGATCTGATGAAACGTTCGGCGCGCGCGCTTGAACAAAAACGCGTGGCCGCCAGGCCCGCCCAGCCGCGCGAGGCCACCGAAGACTTGCCGTTGGTGGGGCGCACGCCAGCCATGCAGGCGCTTTACCGGTTGGTTGCGCGGGTGATGAATGTCGATCTTGCGGTGCTTATTACCGGCGAATCCGGCACCGGAAAATCACTGATCGCGCGGGCCATTCATGATTTCTCGGACCGCCGGTCGCAGCCTTTCGTGGTGGCCACCGCCGCCGATCTGGCGGGGCTTGATGGCATCTCGAACCTGCTGTCACGGGCGCGTGGCGGGTCTTTGGTGTTCGACGAAGTGACCGATTTTGACGAAGACGCCCAGGCGCGGCTGGTGCGGATGCTGGATGTGATGGGCGATCAAGGCCCGCGCATCATGGCCACCAGCCAGGCCGATCTGAGCGCACGGCTAGAGGCCGGGCAGTTCCGCAAAGACCTTTATTATCGCATCGCCGGGGTGGCGCTGGCGGTGCCGCCCTTGCGCGAAAGGGTCGATGACATTCCGCTTTTGGCCGAACATGTTCTGGCCCGCGCCGAGCGCGATCTTGGCACCGCACGGCGGCTTTCGGCCGAGGCGCTGGCCTTTGTGCGCGCCCATCCTTGGCCGGGCAATGTGCGCCAGTTGGAAAATACCCTGCGCCGCCTGATGGCCACCGCAACCGAGCCCGAAATCTCCCGCGCCGAGGTCGAAGCGGCCCTTGGGCAAGTGCAGGCCAGCGCCGCACCGCGGGGCGGGATCGAGGGCGAAAAGCTGTCGCAATCGGTGGCGCGCCACCTGCAACGCTATTTCGATTTGCACGGCGGCCAACTGCCTCCACCGGGCGTCTATGACCGGGTGTTGCGCGAAATGGAGGTTCCCCTGATCGAAATCGCGCTGGATGCCACCGGCGGCAATCAGGCAAAATGTGCCGATCTTTTGGGTATCAACCGCAATACCTTGCGTAAAAAGATCACCGACCTCGATATCCGCGTGACACGGCGTCGCAAATTGATGTAAATAAGCCACAGGCGGCGTGGCTTGAATGCCTTAGGTGATTCAGTCACACGCCTGTGGCGGTTCGGGCACGGTTGCCCCCGTCTCATGGGGGCAGTGTTCGTGGCGTCGAGTTCTTATCGCAGTGCGACTTGGGTCCGGCTGGCCCGCTTGCGGCGCGCGCGCGCCTTTCAAGGCGCGTTCAGCTTTGGGTTGGTGTTTTTGGGCCCGCTTTTGGCTGTTGTCACCTTTTTGGCAATGGGCCCCTATGACCTTGGCGCCAATTCCGACATGCTGCGTTTGGTGCTTTTGACCGACCTGGTCTACGTGCTTTTGGTGGCGGCGCTGATCCTTGGCCGGGTAATTCGCATGATCGCGGACCGGCGCAGCCAATCGGCGGGGTCGCGGCTGCATCTTCGGCTGACGGGGGTTTTTGCCTTTGTGGCGCTGGTGCCAACCATTCTGGTTGCGGTCTTTGCCGTTTTGAACCTGAACATCGGGCTTGAGGGCTGGTTTTCCGAACGTGTTCGCAACGTGGTGGGATCGTCGCTTTCGGCGGCCGAGGCTTATGAAACCGAACACCGCAATCCCCTGACCACCGATGCCGAGGCCTTGGCCGGGCTTTTGAACGTCACCCGCCAGTCGCAGTTTTTCATTGATGATGGCCAGATGCGCCAGGTGCTGAGCCAAGGCCAGCAGGCGGTGCAGCGCGGCCTGCGCGAGGTTTATCTGATCGACGGATCCGGGGCTTTGAAAACCCGGGGTGAGCGGAGCTATCTGTTTGATTTTGAAGAACCTTCAACCGATGACTTGACCCGTGCCGCAGCGGGCGAGACGGTGGTTATCGAAGATTGGGACAATAACGAATTCCGCGCCCTGATCCGGCTGGATGCCTTCCCCGACCGCTATCTTTACGTCAGCCGCAAGGTGGACGGGCAGCTGTTGTCTCTTTTGGACAATACCAAACAGACCGTCTCGCTGTATCAGCAGCTTGAGGCGGATCGCGGCCGGGTGCTGTTCAATTTTGGCCTGTTGTATCTGGGCTTTGCGCTGATCCTTGTCTTGGCGGCAATCTGGCTGGGGCTGTGGTTTGCCGAAAAGCTCAGCCGTCCGGTGGGCCGCTTGGCAAGTGCCGCGGCGCGGGTGGGTGAAGGCGATCTGGATGTGCAGGTCATTGAAGAAGACGGCGATGACGAAATCGCCACTTTGGGCCGTGTTTTCAACCAGATGACGCAGCAACTTAAAGTGCAGCGCGGCGAGTTGGTGGCCAGCCATCGCCAAACCGAACAGCGTCGGCGGCTGTTCGATTCGGTCTTGTCCAACGTCACGGCCGGGGTGATCGGGCTGGATCCCGAAGGTCGGGTGGATTTCGCCAACCGCGCGGCCGAAGGGCTGCTGGACATGTCGGGCGGCGTGCATGATGTGGCGCTGGACCTTGCGGTGCCCGAATTTGCCCCGCTGCTGCGCCGCTTGCGCGAAGACGGTGCAAGTGCGGTACAAGAAGAGGTGCGACTGACGCGGGCGGGCAAGTTGGAAAGCCTGCTGGTGCGGGTTTCGACCCGCGCGACAGAAGGCGGACGGCTGGAAGGCTATGTCGTGGCCTTCGATGATGTGACCGAACTGGTCAGCGCGCAGCGCATGGCTGCCTGGGGCGATGTGGCCCGCCGGATTGCCCATGAGATCAAGAACCCTCTGACCCCGATCCAGCTTTCGGCAGAACGCATCAAGCGCAAGTTCCGCAGCCAAGTGGCCGAACCCGAGGATCTGGAACAATACACCGATGTGATCGTGCGCCAGACCAATGACCTGCGCCGCATCGTGGACGAGTTTTCCAAATTCGCCCGCATGCCCGAACCCGACCGGCGCGAGGGCGATCTGGTGGAACTGCTGCGCGCAGCCGTGATGTTGCAGGAAAACGGCCAACCCGGCGTGCGCTTTGTCAAGAACCTGCCCGAAGCCGCCGTGATGGCCGAATTTGATGGCACCATGATCGGCCAGGCGCTGACCAACCTTATCAAGAACGCCGGAGAGGCCACCGAAACCCTGATCGAAAAGGGCGCCCCCGAAGGATATGCGCCCGAAATCCATATCCGCATGGTCGCAACCGCCCAAGAGGCGGAAATCGCCATCATGGACAATGGCATCGGCCTGCCGCCAGACCGGGCGCGGTTGTTCGAACCCTATGTCACCACCCGCGAAAAGGGCACCGGTCTTGGCCTGCCTATCGTGAAGAAGATCATTGAAGAACATGGCGGCGTGTTGAGCTTGCAAGACGCCCCGATATTTGACGGAAACGCCCATGCCGGCGCGATGGCGGTCATTCGACTGCCACGCACCCCGCGCGGCCAGCGCAGCCGTTCCAAGGTTCAGCCTGCCCAAGGCAAGGAGGATAAATGACCAGCATTCTTATTACTGATGACGAAAAAGACATCCGCGAATTGATCGGGGATATTCTGAAGGATGAAGGCTTTTCGGTGCGGCTTGCGTCCAATTCGGATGAGTGTATGGCCGAGATCAACGCCGATCCGCCGGCGCTGATGATCCTGGATATCTGGCTGAAAGACAGCCGGATGGACGGGATCGACATCCTGAAATCGGTCAAGCGCGACAATCCCGACATTCCGATTGTCATCATCTCGGGCCATGGCAACATTGAAATCGCGGTCGCCGCGATCAAGCAGGGCGCCTATGATTTCATCGAAAAGCCCTTCAACATCGACCAGTTGATGGTGGTGGTGACCCGGGCGATGGAGACCAGCCGCCTGCGCCGCGAAAACGCCGATCTCAGACGCCGCGATGTCAGCTCGACCGATATGCTGGGTTCAAGTGCGGCCTTCAAGGCCTTGAAATCGCATCTGGAAAAGGTCACCAAATCCAATGGCCGCGTGATGCTGACGGGCCCTGCCGGTTCGGGCAAGGAAATGGCGGCGCGCTTTATCCACCAGCATTCCGGTCGCGCCAATGCGGCTTTTGTCACGGTGTCCTCTGCCACCATCGAACCGGATCGTATGGAAGAGGTGCTGTTTGGACGCGAAACCTCCGAACGCGGGGTGGAAAAGGGGCTTTTGGAACAGGCCCATGGCGGGGTGGTCTATTTCGACGAAGTGGCCGATATGCCCTTGGGCACCCAATCCAAGATCTTGCGGGTTTTGACCGAACAGCAGTTCACCCGGGTGGGCGGCAATGACAAGGTGCGCGTCGATCTGCGGGTGATCTCGTCGACCACCCGCGATCTGCGGCGCGAAATCGGGGCAGGGCGCTTCCGACAAGAGCTGTTTGACCGTCTGAACGTGGTGCCGATTTCGGTGCCCAGCCTTGAAGAGCGCCGCGAAGACATTCCCGAACTGACACGGTCTTTCATCGAGATGTTCCACCGCAGTCAGGGCCTTACCTTGCGCGATCTGACCCCGGAAGCCGAGGCGATGCTGCAAACCATGCAATGGCCGGGCAATGTGCGCCAGTTGCGCAATGTGATCGAACGGGTGCTGATCCTTGGCGATGGCACCGGCCCCATCGACACCCGCGAATTGCCGGGCCATGAACCCGGCCCCGAGACGGGCGGGCGAATGGTTCTGGGCGGGGCTATGGCCACGCTGCCGCTGCGCGAGGCGCGCGAGGTGTTTGAGAGGGAATATCTTATCACCCAGATCAACCGCTTTGGCGGCAATATCAGCCGCACCGCGGGGTTTGTCGGCATGGAACGCAGCGCGCTGCATCGCAAGCTGAAATCGCTGGGCGTGGTTGGCGGCCACAAGGGCGGGCTGGGCGAGGACGACGACTAAGCCAGTGACATCGTTCAAGATCGCGTCCCCCCCCCCGCACGTTGTCCAAAGGTGGCGGGGGGTGGTTTTGCCAGTGAAACCTTGACCCCCGCCGCGCCCCGTGCCAAGCCAGACCCAACCGCAGGCGGGAGTGTTCCATGAAAGTCATCATTTGCGGCGCGGGGCAGGTGGGCTGGCAGATTGCCCGCCACCTCTCGGGCGAAAAGAACGATGTCACGGTGGTTGACAGCAATGCCGATCTGGTGCGCCGCGCATCGGAAACGCTTGATGTTCAGGGGGTTGCCGGTTTCGCAAGCTATCCCGATGTGCTGGAACGGGCCGGTGCGCGCGACGCGCATATGATAATTGCCGCCACCCATTCGGACGAGGTGAACATGGTCACCTGTCAGGTGGCCCATTCGATCTTTTCAGTGCCGCGCAAGATTGCGCGCCTGCGCAGCCAGTCCTACCTTGATGCGATCTATTCCGATCTTTATCGCCGGGACCATTTGCCCATCGACGTGGTCATCAGCCCTGAACGCGAAGTGGCAGAGGCCGCATTGCAGCGCCTAGCCGCGCCGGCTGCCTTTGATACCGAAAGCTTCATGAATGGCCGCGCCCAGCTTTTGGGCATCGCGCTTGAAGCCGATTGCCCGGTTCTGATGACCCCGCTGCGCCAGTTGAATGAACTGTTTTCCACGCTGCGCGCAATCGTGGTGGGGGTGCGCCGCGAAGAGGGCAAGCTTTTTGCCCCATCGCCGATGGATTTTCTGATGGCGGGCGACAGAATTTATGTCTTTTCGCATTTCGAAGACGTGAACCGCACGCTGGAAGTCTTTGGAAAGCGGAACGAAAAGCAGGAACGCGTTGTTGTCATCGGGGGGGCAACGTTGGCCTTGCCGTGGCCCGCGCGCTTGAGGCGCGTACCGACCGCATCCGCGCCAAGATCATCGAAAAAGATCGCAGCCGCGCCGAATATGCCGCCGACAACCTGACCCGCACCATCGTGCTGCATGGCGATGGCATGGATATGGACATTCTGACCGAGGCCGGGATTGACCGGGTTGATGCGGTTCTGGCCGTGACGGATGATGACAAGACCAACCTTCTGGCCGCCGTGCGCGCCAAACAGGCGGGCTGTTCGATGGCGATTGCGCTGGTCAATGACCCAACCCTTGCGCCCTTGATGGGGCCTTTGGACATTGACGCTTATATCAACCCGCGCGCGACGACGGTGTCGTCGATCCTGCGCCACATCCGCCACGGCAAAGTGCGCGCGATCTATTCGATCGGCGACGCCGAGGCCGAGATGATCGAGGCGCAGGTTCTGGCCACCTCGCCCTTGGCGGGCAAGCTGGTGCGCGATGTCGATTTCCCCGAAGGCGTGCTGGTGGGCGCGGTGATGAAGGGCGACAAGGTGATGAAGCCAACCGGAGATTTGCGCATCGAGGCGGGCGATGTCATTGCCCTGTTCACCATGGCCGCTGACCGGCCCGAGGTCGAGCGCCTGTTGCAAGTCTCGGTCGAGTTCTTCTAGGGGCGGGCGCGCAAGATGTTGGCCCGGCTGATTAAACTGCCGCTTTTGGTGCTTTTGCTGGGCATGGCAGGGCTTGCCATGCTGCTGCCTGCGGGCCACGCCTTTGTGCTGCGGGACCATGCGCTGGCGCGGGTTTTCGTCTATATGGCGCTGTTGGTGCTGATTGTTGCCGGGATGCTGGGGCTTGCCCGCGCCAATGCCATTCCACGCAATGTTGCGCGCAACCACCTGATATCCTTGGCATTCGCCTATATCATCTTGCCGCCTGTGCTGGCGCTGCCTTTGGTGCAGCGCCCGGCGGGCGGGGCCGAGATCGGCCCGGCTGTGCTGGAAATGCTGTCGGCCTTTACCACCACGGGGGCGGCGGTTCTGGAGGGGCCGTTGAAACCCTCGGTCCAGCTGTGGCGCGCGCTTGTCGGCTGGTTTGGCGGGCTTTTTGCACTGGTGATGGTCTATTCGGTGCTGATGCCGTTGAACCTTGGCGGGGTCGAGGTGGAAAACGGGCGCATCCCGGGGCGGGCCAGTGCGGCGACAAAGCAGATCACCCGCGTGGCCGACCCATCCGAACGCATGGCGCGGTTTGCTGCGGGAATTTTCCCGATCTATACCGGCATGACGCTGGTGCTGTGGATTCTCTTGTTTTTGGCCGGCGAAGATGGGTTCGTGGCGCTTTGCCATGCGATGGGGGTGCTGTCGACCTCGGGGATCAGCCCCTTGGCGGGGGGCACGGCCCAGGGTCTTGGCGGCTGGCCTGCCGAAATGGCCATGGCGGTTTTCCTGCTTTTCGCGCTGAGCCGCAGGCCCTTGTTGGTGCTGCTGGGGCAGGGTCGTCCTGTGACATTGCTGCGCGACCCTGAACTTGGTCTGGGTGCGGTGTTGATCGGGCTGTCGGTGGCGCTTTTGTTTGCGCTTGGCCTTGCGGGCGCGCTGGGGCAAGGAGCACCGCTTCGGCTGGGCGATGCGCTGGCCGGGCTTTGGGCGCTGATCTTTACTTGCCTGTCGTTCCTGACCACGACTGGCTATGTTTCGGCTGGTTGGCAGGGGCTGGCAGACTGGTCCGGGCGGCCCTCGCCCGATGTGTTGCTTTGGGCGCTGGCGATCATCGGCGGCGGCGTGGCCAGCACGGCGGGCGGGGTCAAGCTTTTGCGGGTTTACGCGCTGTTGCGCTATGGCGAACAAGAGCTTGACCGCGTGGTCCACCCAAGCGCTGTGGCGCGCAGCCGGGCCGAGGCGGGCACCTCGCGCGCAGCCATGCTGCAAGGTGCGTCGATGGCTTGGGTGTTCTTCATGATCTTCGGGATGTCGATCGTGGCCCTTCTGGCCATGCTGACAGCGCTTGGCCTGAGCTTTGATGAAGGGCTGGTGCTGACGCTCTCGGCCTTGACCACCACAGGGCCAATCGCCGAACAATCGGGCGGAATTGCCACCAGCTTTGGCGGACAGACCGATCTGGTGCAACTGGTTTTGGGCATGGCCATGATTGTGGGGCGGCTGGAAACCCTGGCGATTCTGGCGATTTTGCTGCCCGAGAACCTTTTCAACTGACGCCAAAAGCGCCAACTTGCCCGGACTACAGCAAAAAACCGGACAACTGCACGCGGAAACCGCTGTTTTTCCGCTGGAATCTGGCGGCGTGTCAGGCAATACTTGACCCGTCCGCCCGACAAAGATGGCGGATACGGATAGAGCGACGGAAAACAAGGACAAAAAGCCAATGGCCGCCGATAAACAGAATTTGCAGGATGCGTTTCTCAATCAGGTCCGGAAGTCCAAGGTTCCGGTGACCATATTTCTTATCAACGGCGTCAAATTGCAGGGTGTGATCACCTGGTTTGACAATTTCTGTGTGCTTTTGCGCCGCGATGGCCAATCGCAACTGGTATACAAGCACGCCATCTCGACCATCATGCCCGGCGGGCCGCTGAACCTTTACGAGGGCGAAGACTGACCGTCGAGCCACCCGACGAGGAATTCGAAGATGACCCGCTGTCGCTGGACGGCGGGATTGATGCCTATGAAACTGCTGGCCCTGCCACCCGCGCCTATGTTCTGCATCCTGATCTGAAATCATCGCGCGCGCGCCGCTTGCCTGAACATGGGCTGGCCGAAGCCGTAAGCCTTGCCGGTGCCTTGCCTAACCTTGAAATGACGGGCGCCGAAGTGGTGCGTCTGCCAAAGCTGCATCCGGGCATGTTGTTCGGATCGGGCAAGGTGGCTGAACTGGGCGCGCGGATGTCCGCGCTGCGGGTGGATCTGGTTTTGGTTGATGGCCCGGTGTCGCCGGTGCAGCAGCGCAATCTGGAAAAGGAATGGGGCGTCAAGCTTCTGGACCGGACCGGGCTTATTCTGGAAATCTTTGCCGACCGCGCCCGCACCCGTGAAGGCGTGCTGCAGGTCGAACTGGCGGCCCTGTCCTATCAGCGCACGCGCTTGGTGCGGGCCTGGACCCACCTTGAACGCCAGCGCGGTGGCTTTGGCTTTGTGGGCGGGCCGGGCGAAACCCAGATAGAGGCAGACCGCCGCGCGATTGACGATCAGGTGATCCGCCTGAAGCGCCAGTTGGACCGCGTGGTCAAGACCCGCGAGTTGCACCGCGCCGCCCGGCGCAAGGTGCCGTTTCCGGTTGTGGCGCTGGTTGGCTATACCAACGCCGGAAAATCGACCCTTTTCAACAGGATGACCGGGGCCGATGTTTTGGCCAAGGACATGCTCTTTGCCACGCTCGACCCCACGATGCGCGGCGTTGTCCTGCCCTCGGGCCGCAAGGTGATTGCCTCTGACACGGTGGGGTTCATTTCGGATCTGCCGACGCAGCTGGTCGCGGCCTTCCGCGCCACGCTGGAAGAGGTGCTGGAGGCTGATCTGATCTTGCATGTGCGCGACATCAGCCACCCCGAATCTGCCGAACAGGCCGCCGATGTGGCCGATATTCTGGCCAGCCTGAAGGTCAACCCTTCCGTCCCGATGTTCGAGGTCTGGAACAAGCTGGATCAGGTCGAAGGTTCGGAGCGCGCGGCCCTGATGCAACAGGCCGAAAACCGGTCGGGCGTCTATCCGGTTTCGGCCCTCACGGGCGAGGGGATTGACGGCTTGCTCGCCGCCGTTTCGCAGGCCTTCGACGAAGAAAAGTCGCGCCGCGACCTGCATCTTGGCTTTGCCGAGGGCAAGCGCCGGGCCTTCTTGCATGATGAAGGCGTGGTCGAGAGCGAAGAGATGGACGAAACCGGCTGGAACATCGCGGTCCAATGGACCGCGCGGCAGGAAAGCCGGTTCCGCGCGCTTTAGCGCTCAGGGGGCGGCAGGCGTCAGCACGGTAATCCCCACGGCTGCGGCGCGCGCAAGCTCTGGATCCAGGCTCATCGGGATATATTCGCCGCGACGCCACAGTTCGGACTGGTCATCATAGAACCGGCTCAGCGGATGGCCCGATTGACCGGTGGACAGGATGAAGACCGAACTGTCAGGGTCGGCAAAGTCGTAGACCCCGCGATAGGCCCCGGCATGCACGTTGAAATAGGGGTTCGGGCCGGTGCCTTTGGTGCGCCCGCGCATCAGGGTGTTGTCGCCGCCACTGGTCGATTGGCGGATGTTGACGAAGAATTTCAGCACCGGTACTGCGCCCAGCACCGGGTGGTCGTGGGTCGCCTGATGGGCGTCGCCCCAGCGCCAGCTTTCCAGATTGGGGCCATAATCTTCCACCAAGGTCAAAAGTGCTTCGTCCAGCGCCACGCGGGCGATGTCGGTACAGGTTTCCACCGCGGCAGACTGGATCACATCGCACCACACCGACGCCCCGCCGATATTGCGATAGACCCGCTCGATGAACAAAGGTTCAGGATGGCTGAAGTCATCGGCCAAGGGACCAATCTCGTCGCGTGCCAGCCGGTCTTGCAGCGCGCGCAGCCATGCCATGGCAATCAGCGGTTCTGGCATATGTTCGTTCATTTCACCGTTCCATTCGGCCAAGAGCGCCAGCGCGCGTTGGCGCAGGCGTTCGGGCGTGCCTTCGGGCGCGGGTTCACCGGTGAACCACAGATCGGCCCCGATCAGCGGCAGCAGATTGCGCGCGGTGGGCGAGACGGTATCAAGCTGGGCCTCGATAAAGCTGTCGCGGGTATGGACTTCGCGTGCCTTCATCAGGGCCAGCCAGCGCTGGATGCGTTGGGTGTCGCCCCAGTCGAACGACACGTGGTTGGGGAAGGGGCGATCGACGGTCTTGTTGTTGGTATTGCCGATGATCCCGCTGGCCGGATTCACCTCGCGCGGGTTCTGGTCATAGGGTTGTACGCCCGTCCAGCGGTTCTTGCCCTCCCATCCCGGGGCGGGCATGCGGCCTTGGGTGGCGTGGGTGGCGTCCCGCGCGGGAATGGCACCAATGGTTTGCAGCGCGATGGTATTGGCATCGGCCAGCGTCAGGTTCTGGCTGGGGGCGATGTAAAGCCGGCCGGCCTCGATCGCTTCGGCCACGGTTTGTGATGTCATCAGCCGCAAGCCTGCAGTCATGGATGTGTCGGCATCGCTCAGCGCGGTCCATTGCAGGGCGGCCACGCTGCCCGGAGGCGTCACGCTTTCCAGATCATAATGGCTGCCGGGCAGGATAGGGCCGGATTCGCTCCATCTTTGGGTGATGGTGATCGGGGTTGCGCCCTTTACGGTGATGATCGTGTGGTTGGTGCGGAAGGGTTTTGGTCCTTCTGGCGTCAGGTATTCTTCGGGGTTTTCGGGGTTTACCCGTTCCATCACCACGTCCTGGTCATCAACATAGGACGAGGTCAGCCCCCAGCCCATCTTGTCAGACCGCCCCACAAGCATCAGGGGCATGCCGGGAATGGTGCCGCCGATGATCCCGCCCGTTGGCAGTTCCAGCCGCGCCAGATACCAGATCGACGGCGCGGTCAGCCCCAGGTGCGGGTCATTGGCCAAAAGGCTGCCCCCTGCGGCCGAGCGCGTGGGCAGCGCGGCAAAGGCGTTCGATGCCCCAGCAAAGGCGCGCGAATGAAAGGGCGAAAGCGGCGTGTCGATATAGGCCATCTTGCGGGGCGCGGGGGCGGGGAAGGGGCCGGGCATCAGGCTGGCATAGGGCGGAAGCGCCATCACCGCCTGGCCTGGATCATTGGCCAGCAGATCGCCAAGCCTTTCGGGCGACAGGATTTGCGACAACTGCGCGCGCTGCACTTCGGTTTCCAGATGCGCCGACAGATCCAGCGCCATCAGCTTGATGATCGCGATGGAATCGGCGGGCGACCAGGCGGAAATCTCGTTGGAAAACAGCAAGAATTCCGGCGCGCCGCGACCGCGCGCGCCCGAATTCACTTCGCCAATCCAGGTGTTCACGCCCGAAGCATAGGCTTCAAGTGCGGCCTTGGTGCGGTCATCCTGTGCGGCGACCGAGGCTTGCGACAGCGCGTAAATGTCCAGCCGGCGCAGCAATTCATCAATTTTTACAGTGCGTTCACCAAAGATTTCCGACAGCTTGCCTTGGGCCGTGCGGCGCAACATGGTCATCTGCCACAGCCGGTCCTGGGCGTGCACAAAGCCAAGGGCAAAGAAAACGTCCGGTTCGGTTGCTCCGAAAATATGGGGCACATTGGCGTTGTTGCGCACAATCTCCACCGGGGCCGAAATGCCGGGAATTTCGAAGTTTTCGGAATAATCCGGCAAGGAGCGCGACAAGATGTAATAGGCCAGCCACCCTGCCAGAGTTACAAAGATCACAAGCCCGACAAGCAGGCGAACACTCCAACGAAAGGCAGTCAACATCCGGGCAATCCTTGACGGCGTCTTGAGTTTGCATTCCTAGTGCATCGACAAGAGATCAGCAATCGAGATGGGGTTGAACATGGCGAAACTGGCGTTTCTGGGGCTTGGGGTGATGGGCTTTCCAATGGCGGGCCATCTGGTGGCCAAGGGTCATCAGGTTACGGTCTATAACCGCTCGGCCGGAAAGGCCAAGGATTGGGTGGCCAAACATGGCGGCCACTTCGCCGCAACCCCGCGCGAAGCCGCCTTGGGGGCCGATTTCATCATGGCCTGCGTTGGCAATGATGATGACCTGCGCGCCATTTGCCTTGGGCCGGACAGCGCCTTTGCCGGCATGGCCAAGGGCGCGATCTTTGTCGATCACACCACGGTTTCGGCGCAAGTGACGCGGGAATTGGCCGCGTTGGCGGCAGAAATGGGCCTTGGCTTTGTTGATGCGCCGGTGTCGGGCGGTCAGGCGGGGGCGGAAAACGGGGTTCTGTCCATCATGTGCGGCGGGGTTCAGGCGCAGTATGATGCTGCCGAACCGGTGATGGCGGCCTATGCCCGCGTCTGCCGCCGCTTGGGCGAAACCGGCGCGGGCCAGCTTGCCAAGATGATGAACCAGATCTGCATCGCAGGCCTGATGCAGGGTCTGTCCGAGGCGATGGCCTTTGGGCAAAAGGCCGGGCTGGATGGTGCGGCCGTGGTCGAGGTGATCTCGCAAGGGGCGGCGGGAAGCTGGCAAATGGTCAACCGGCACAAGACCATGCTGGAAGACCATTTCGACTTTGGCTTCGCCGTGGACTGGATGCGCAAAGATCTGAAGATTTGCCTGGAAACCGCCGACCAGATTGGTGCGGCCCTGCCGGTAACGGCGCTGGTCGATCAGTTCTACAAGGATGTGCAACTGATGGGCGGCGGGCGCAATGACACTTCCAGCCTGATCCGGCGGCTGCGCTAACCCATCTTTCAGGCCAAGATGCTGCCTTCGGGCAGGGATCTTGGCCTGAAGGGGAGATGCGACGTTACGGGATGATGCGGCTGTATTTCACGCCCCCCAGCGTGGCCCCGGCGATCAGGCCCTGCTGGCCGAAGATAAGGCCAATGACCGGGTCCAGCTCGGTCGTTTCCTTGCCGATCGAGCCGCCGTCCTGCGGTGTCGCATAGCGAATATCGGCCGAGGCCGCCCAACCGCTTGACCGGCGGAAATCCTGCAAAGCCGCGTCTGTCATGAAAAACAGCGCATGGGCATATTGCTGCGCGCCGATTTGAAAGCCGATCGTGGCGCGGGTGGCGGCGTAATAGTCAACCGTGGCACCGCCCACTTGCAACGCGCCGCGCCCATAGCCGCCGCCAATGCCAAAGCCGGCCTCGGTCACCAAGGGCATGTACAAAACACCCTGCGCCTTGTTGGCAAGATCGCGGGTGCCTGGGTAGTTGTTGAACAGATAGGATTTCGTGGCATCGACCCGCGCGTCAATCTGGGCCGGGCCCTTTGATCCAACGCCATTGCCCATGATCGCACCATTACAGGCCGACAAAAGCCCCACACCGCCAAAGGCCAAAACCGCGCGTCTGGAAATATTGGTCATGTTCTTGCTCCACCTCATGTAGGGGTATGTTCCCCTTTGACCGCAAACCTAGCGCTGAAATCCGGTCTTGTCACGCCCAACGATGCCCGGCGCGCGGGATGTTGCCAGCGCGCAAAGCCCGCGTCTGGTCACAGCCCGGCGCGAATGGCCCGTGCCGCACGGGGGGCGAAATAGGTCAGAACCCCATCGCAACCGGCCCGCTTGAAGGCCATCAGGCTTTCGATCATCGCCTTGTCGCCATCAATCCAGCCGTTTTGCGCCGCCCCCATGATCATCGCGTATTCGCCCGAAACCTGATAGGCAAAGGTCGGCGCGCCAAAGGCGTCTTTCACCCGGCGGCAGATGTCCAGATAGGGCATGCCGGGCTTGACCATGACCATATCCGCGCCTTCGCGCAGGTCACGTTCAACCAGACGCAAGGCCTCATCGGAATTGGCGGGGTTCATCTGATAGGTCTTCTTGTCGCCCTTCAGCGCGCCCGAGGCCCCGACGGCATCGCGGAACGGGCCATAAAAGGCCGACGCATATTTCGCGGCATAAGACAGGATCGCAACCCCTTCGTGGCCCGCGGCCTCCAGCGCGCCGCGCATGGCGCCGATGCGTCCATCCATCATGTCTGACGGGCCCAGAATATCGGCCCCCGCTTCGGCCTGCATCAGCGCCATTTTTACCAGCGCCTCAACGGTTTCGTCGTTCAGGATAACGCCATCAACCACCAGCCCGTCATGGCCAAGCGCGTTATAAGGGTCCAGCGCCACATCGGTCATCACCGCAATCTCGGGCACCGCGGATTTGATGGCACGTATGGCGCGGTTGGTCAGGTTGTTGGGGTTCCAGGCCTCTTCGCAGCCAACGGTTTTCAGCGCAGGGTCGGTATAGGGAAACAGGCAGATCGCCGGAATGCCCAAAGAGGCGGCCTCTTCGGCGGCCTTGACCACCAGATCCAGGCTCAGCCGCTCTACCCCGGGCATCGAGACGATGGGCTGACGGATGTTCACCCCATCGCACAGAAACACCGGCCAGATCAGATCGCCCACGGACAGGCTGTTTTCCTGCACCATTGCGCGCAGGGCGGGGCTGCGCTTCAAACGGCGAAAACGGTGGTTTGGGGATGCGATGGGCAGCATGGGAACCTCTGGCGGGCGGGAAAGGGCTTGCGGTTGTGTCACTTGCCTGCCATGGAATTGCCTGCGCCTCAAGCAGACAAATGGGCGCGACTGGGCAAAAGGCTGAGGTTACGGTGGACTGGTACAACGTCATCTTCGAGTTGATCGACATGCGGTCCTTTTCGAACCTGTGGTACTGGATCGTTTTGGCGGTGCTGTGGTCCACGGCCAGTCATTGGGTGCTTGGCGTGCCTTTCGACATGATTTCGCGCGCCAAAAAGCAAAGTGGCCAGGCGCAGGACGATCTGGAAGTCATGGTGCGCATCAACGTCAGCCGCATGCTGTATATTGCGCGGGCGGCAGGGTCTTGGCTGGTGGCGATCTGGGCCTTTGCGCTGACGGTGCTGGTTCTTCTTGGCTTTGCCTATGACAATGAATTCGCCCAGGCGGTGCTGTTTTTATACGTGCCGTTTTCCATTCTGATGGCGCTTTCGCTGCGTACATCGCTTTTGATCGAAGCGGGCGAAGGCATGGGCGAGGCGCTGCATCGCCGCCTGTTGCGCCACCGGGTGGCAACCCAGGTGCTGGGGATGCTGGCGATCTTCCTCACCTCGCTTTTCGGCATGTATCAAAACATGCATATCGGGGTTCTGGGCTGATCCATGACCGGCGCGCGGATCATTCTGGGCGGTGCCCCCGAGGGGTATGATGCCCGCCTGTTGGCGCGCGAGGCTGAAAAATCTGCGGCCGTTGTGCATGTGGCGCGCGACGACAAGCGGATGGAGGCGATGCGCGCGGCCTTGGCGGTGATGGCGCCGGGGCTGGTGTGCCTTGATTTTCCGGCATGGGATTGCCTGCCTTACGACCGCATTTCGCCCAACCCTGAAATCTCGGCCCGGCGCATGGCAACCTTGGCGGCGCTGGCCCATGGCCTGCCGGGGCCTTTCGTCTTGCTGACCACCCTAAGTGCGGCCACGCAGCGCCTGCCTGCGCGTGAGGTGATCCGCGGCGCGTCCTTTTCGGCCAGCGTTGGCAGCCGGGTGGATGAGGCGCATCTGAAAACCTTTCTCGCGCGCATGGGGTTTTCGCCGGTTTCGACTGTGGCCGAGCCGGGCGATTATGCCATTCGCGGCGGCATCGTTGATATCTGGCCGCCGGGCAGCGGTGGCCCGGTGCGGCTGGACTTTTTTGGCGATACGCTGGATGGCTTGCGCCGCTTTGATCCCGAAACCCAGCGCACCACAAAAAAGCTGCAAGCCATTGATCTTGCACCCATGTCCGAGGTTTTGCTGGACGATGCGGCCATCGCGCGCTTTCGCCAGAACTACCGGATCGAGTTTGGCACCGCAGGCTCCGACGACCCGCTGTATGAGGCGGTAAGTGCGGGGCGCAAACACGCCGGCATGGAGCATTGGCTGCCCTTTTTCCACGAGCGGCTGGAAACGCTGTTTGATTATCTGCCCGATGCCGCGGTGATGATTGACGATCAGGTCACCCCGGCCCGTCTGTCCCGCTGGGACGGGATTGCTGACCAATATGACGCACGCAGCGAAGCCATGGCGCAAAAGGGCCGCCTCGACACGGTTTATAAGCCCGTGGCGCCCGAGTTGTTGTATCTTGACGACGCCGCTTGGGAAGCGGCCTTGGCCGGGCATCGCACTGTGCAGCTTTCGCCTTTGCCGCAATCGCCCGGCCCCGGGGTTCTGGATGCGGGCGCCCGTATGGGCCGCAGTTTCGCGCCAGAGCGTCAGCAGGAAAATATCAGCCTTTTCGGTGCCTTGTCGGATCATGTGAAGAAACTGCTTCAAGAGGGGCAGGTGGTCATCGCCTCTTGGTCAGAGGGCGCGCGCGAAAGGCTTCATGGGCTTTTGGAAGATCAGGGGCTGAAGGGCGCGGTTCTGGTCAAGGATTTCCGCGACGTGCCCGAGGACCTGCGCGGCGCCAGGGGCAAGCTGTTCTTGATGGTCTGGCCGCTGGACTCCGGCTTTGCCGCCCCCGGTCTGGCGGTGATTTCCGAACAGGATGTTCTGGGCGAACGGCTGTCGGCCAAGCCGCGCAAAAAGCGCAAGGCCGAAAACTTTCTGCGCGATGCCGAAAGCCTGAGCCCCGGCGATCTGGTGGTTCATGTCGAACATGGCGTCGGGCGCTATCTGGGGCTGGAAACCATCACGGCCCTGGGGGCCCCGCATGCCTGCGTGGCCTTGGAATATGCCGACGCGGCCAAGCTTTATCTGCCCGTTGAAAACATTGAACTTCTTTCGCGCTATGGCCATGACGAAGGGCTGCTTGACCGGCTGGGCGGCGGGGCGTGGCAGGCCAAAAAGGCCAAGCTCAAGGAACGTATCAAGGAAATCGCTGATCGGTTGATGCGGATAGCCGCCGAGCGCGCGCTGCGCCATGCGCCCATTCTCGAGGCGCCACATTCCCTGTGGGAGGCCTTCGCCGCCCGTTTCCCCTATCAGGAAACCGACGATCAGTTGACCGCAATCGCCGATGTGGTGGCCGATCTTGAAAAGGGCAGCCCGATGGACCGGCTGGTTGTCGGTGATGTGGGCTTTGGCAAGACCGAGGTGGCCATGCGTGCGGCCTTTGTGGCGGCACTTTCGGGCCTGCAGGTTGCGGTGATTTGCCCGACAACGCTGCTTGCCCGCCAGCACTATCGCAGCTTTGCCGAACGCTTTCGCGGCTTTCCGATTTCGGTTCGCCCCCTGTCGCGCTTTGTCAGCACCAAAGAGGCCAATCTGACGCGCGAGATGATGGCGGCGGGCACCGTGGACATTGTGGTTGGGACGCATGCGCTGTTGGCCAAGGGTATCAAGTTCAAATCACTTGGGCTGATGGTGATCGACGAAGAACAGCATTTCGGCGTTACGCACAAAGAGCGGCTTAAGGAATTGCGTTCCGACATCCATGTGCTGACGCTGACTGCAACGCCGATCCCGCGCACTCTGCAACTGTCGCTGACGGGGGTGCGCGACCTGTCCATCATCGCAACCCCGCCGGTGGACCGTCTGGCGATCCGCACCTATGTGTCCGAGTTTGACACCGTCACCCTGCGCGAGGCGCTGTTGCGCGAACATTACCGCGGCGGGCAAAGCTTCTGGGTGGTGCCGCGGATTTCCGATCTGCCCGAGATCGAAGATTGGCTGAAAACCAATGTGCCCGAGGTGACCTTTATCACCGCCCATGGCCAATTGGCGGCGGGCGATCTTGATGACCGAATGAACCAGTTCTATGACGGCAAATATGACGTGCTTTTGGCCACGACCATTGTCGAAAGCGGTCTGGATATTCCAACCGCCAACACCATGATCGTTCATCGCGCCGATATGTTCGGTCTTGGACAGTTGTACCAAATTCGCGGCCGTGTTGGCCGGGCAAAGACCAGAGCCTATTGTTTTCTAACCACAAAACCCCGCACTCCCTTGACGCCGCAGGCCATGAAGCGGCTGAAACTCTTGGCGTCGCTTGACAGTCTTGGGGCCGGTTTCAACCTGGCTTCTCATGACCTTGATCTGCGCGGGGCGGGCAATCTTTTGGGCGAAGAACAGTCGGGTCACATCAAGGAAGTCGGCTATGAGCTTTATCAGCAGATGCTGGAAGAGACGATTGCCAAGATAAAGTCGGGCGAATTGCAGGGATTGGCGCAGGTTGATGACGGCTGGTCGCCGCAGATCAATCTGGGCGTGCCGGTGATGATCCCTGACGCCTATATCCCCGATCTGGACATTCGTCTGGGTCTGTATCGGCGGCTGTCCAGCCTTGCCACCAAGGTGGAGCTTGAGGGCTTTGCCGCCGAACTGATCGACCGTTTCGGCCCGATCCCGAAAGAGGTCAACACCCTGATGCTGATCGTTCGGATCAAGGCGATGTGCAAACGCGCCGGGATCAGCCGCATTGATGCCGGGCCAAAGGGGGCCACGGTGCAGTTTCACAACGACAAATTCGCCAACCCTGCCGGGCTGGTGGAATTCCTGCGCGAACAGGGGCCGGCCGCGCGGGTTCAAGGCAACAAGATTGTGCTGATGGGTGAGATGAAGTCGGACTCCGACCGTATCAAGGGCGCGTTCAACATTGCCAAGGGGCTGGCCGAAAAGGCCGCCTTGGCCAAGACGGCCTGAGACCCCCGGGCAAGGGCCAGGCAAGGGCCAGGCAAGACCCAAGCAAGGCGCTTTTCGGGCGGGTTCAGCCGCGCTGTTCGGCCACGATCTGGCGCATGCCGTCCAAGGGGACGTAGCCGCGCAGCATGGTGTTATCGATCACAAAGGTCGGTGTGCCGCCAATGTCCATCTTGTCGGCAAGGGCATGATTGGCCTTGATAACCGCCATCACCTCGGGCGCGTCCATCCGTGCCAAGACCGGGGCAGGGTCCAGCCCCAGATCGGTGGCAAGCCGCGAGAGTGTCGGCGCATCGGGGCTGCCGCGCAGGGTTATCAGCGCATCGTGGGCCTGCTTGTAGCTTTCGCCGCCATGCAGTTGCAGCACCGAAATCGCGAATTTGGAAGAGGTGAGCGAGTCTTCCCCCAAGATCGGGAATTCTTTGACGACAAAGCGGATATTGCCATCTGAATTCACCAGTTCTGCCACTTCATCATGGGCCTTGCGGCAATAGCCGCAGCGGTAATCGGTGAATTCCACCACAGTGATATCCCCGTCTGGATTGCCGCCCACCCACGAAGCGGCGTCGTTGAAAATCGTGTCCTTGTTGTCGGCCAAAAGCTGCACGTCACGGTCTGCTGCGGCGATCTGCTCGCGGCTTTGCATGACATCCATCGCCTCGACCAGAACTTCGGGATTTTCCAGCAAATAGGCCTTCACCTCGGCCCGAAAGGCGGCACGTTCTGCATCGGACATGTCTTCCAGGCCCCCGGCAATGGCAGTGCTGCCCATCAGGCAGGTGGCAAGGGCAAGAAGCGTGCGGCGCATTGGGCGATCCTTTGGCTGGCTCGGGCTTGACCATTGGGCCCGGCTTGGCGTTGATGGGCGCAACTGTAAGGGGCATGGGATGCAAAGATCAAGGCGGGGACAGGTTGATCCCTTTATTGTGATGGACATGATGGAAGAGGCCCGCACCCTTGAGGCCGCGGGCCAGCGCATCATCCATATGGAGGTGGGCCAACCCGGCACATCGGCGCCTTTGGGCGCGCGAAACGCTGTGGCAGCAGCGCTGGAACAGCCCTTGGGCTATACCGTGGCGCTGGGTTTGCCAGAATTGCGGCGCGGCATCGCGGCGCTTTACGCCCGTTGGTATGGGGTTGATCTGAACCCCGATCGGGTGATCGTGACGGCGGGCTCCTCTGGGGCCTTCCTGCTGGCCTTTTCGGCCCTTTTTGATGCGGGTGACAAGGTGGGCCTGGGCGAGCCTGGCTATCCCAGCTACCGGCAGATCTTGCGTGCCCTGTCGTTAGAGCCGGTGGGCATTCCGACGCGGGCCGAGAACCGCTTGCAGCCGGTGCCTGCCGATCTGCAAGGGGTGGAGATGCGGGGGCTGATCGTGGCCTCGCCCGGCAATCCAACCGGCACCATGCTGTCACATGCGGCACTGAAGGCGCTGATGGACCATGCCGCCGAGCGGGGAATTTCCTTTGTTTCGGACGAAATCTATCACGGGCTGCACTATGACGACCGGGCGGTCAGTGCGCTTGAGATCAGCGATCAGGCCTATGTCATCAATTCCTTTTCCAAGTATTTCAGCATGACCGGCTGGCGCGTTGGCTGGATGGTGGTGCCCGAGGACCATATCCGCACTGTTGAAAGGCTGGCGCAGAACATGTTCATCTGCCCGCCGCATGCAAGCCAGGTGGCGGCCCTTGCCGCGCTGGATTGCATCGACGAGCTGGAGGCCAACCGCGCGGTCTATGCCGAAAATCGCCGGCTGATGCTGGAAGGTTTGCCCAAGGCGGGCTTTACCAAGATCGCCCCACCGGATGGCGCGTTTTACGTTTATGCCGATGTGGCGGACCTGACCGAAAATTCGCTGCATCTGGCGCGCGAGATCTTGCACGGCGCAGGCGTTGCGGTGACGCCGGGGCTGGATTTCGACCCAAAGCGCGGCGCGCAGACCTTACGCTTTTCCTATGCCCGCGCGACAGCCGACATTGCCGAGGGGCTTCAGCGCTTGCAGCGGTTCATGAACGCCCGGTAATTGCGTGCGCACAGGTTGCCGAAAGGGCCGTATTTGCCTATGGGTGCCAAGATGAAATGGTTTTTTGCAGTTCTGGTTCTGATGCTTGGCCTGCCCATATCGGGGCAGGCGCAGGACTTGTCGGGGCTGGCGCGGCTTGGCCGGGAAAGCTCGTACATCACCGATGCAGGCCAAGGGGTGGATGTGGCGCTGTCGCTGTCGCAGCCGGTGCCATGGCGCGTGCGGTTCCGCGACAACCCGCCGCGTCTGGTGCTGGATGTGCAAGAGGTGGACTGGACGGGCGTTGCGGGGCTTTTGCAAGGCTCTGCCCATATTGCCGAGTTGCGGGCAGGGGTGTTTCGCCCCGGTTGGTCGCGGCTGGTGATGGTGCTGAAGGGACCTATGGCCCTGAGCCTTGGCGAGATGTCGACGCAAAATGACACCTTGCTGCGCCTGCGGCTTGACCCGACCGATGCCGCCAGCTTTGCCGCCGCCGCGGCCCAGCCCGAGGCCCCGGGATGGGGTATGCCAACCGTGACTGATCTGGCAAAACCCCCGCAGCGCAGCCCGGGCAAGCTGACGGTGGTGCTGGACCCCGGCCATGGTGGCATCGATCCGGGGGCCGAGCGCGACGGGCAGACCGAGGCGGCGCTGATGTTGCGCTTTGCACGCGAATTCAAAGAGTTGCTGCTGCGCGATGGCCGTTTCCAGGTGGTGATGACCCGCGAAACTGACCATTTCGTGCCGCTTGAAACCCGGGTTTCGATTGCGCGTGCCGCCGAGGCCGATCTTTTCCTGTCGCTTCACGCCGATGCGCTGAGCGAGGGCGAGGCGGTGGGCGCCACGCTTTACACCCTGTCCGAGGAGGCCTCGGATGCGGCCTCGGCAGCGCTGGCTGAACGCCATGATCGTGATGATCTTTTGGCGGGCGTGGACCTGACAGCGCAGGATGATCTGGTGGCGATGGTGCTGATGGATATGGCGCGCGCCGAAACCAGCCCGCGCATCGACCGGCTGGCCGCCCAGCTTGAGACATCGATCAAGGGGGCGGGGTTGAAGATGCACCCGGTGGCCCATCAAAAAGCCGGATTTTCGGTGCTGAAATCGCCCGACATCCCGTCGATGTTGATCGAGCTTGGCTTTTTGTCATCGGCCCGCGATCTTGCCCGGCTGAACGATGGCGCGTGGCGGGCCAAGATGGCCGAGGCCTTGCGTGCGGGCATCGTCGACTGGGCGGAAAAAGAGGCCGCGATTGACAGTCTGGCGCCGGGGCCGGCCCCCGCTTTGGTGCCTTCCCCAACGCCATCCTTGGCGACCGGCACATCGGCCAATGGCGACTGATCGCGCATTGCCTGCAGCCTGTGCTGATCGTGTTTTGACCTTTGCCGCGCGCACGCCTATAGAGAGCGGCAGGTGTGATGCGGGGGTTCGGGCGTGCTAAGGTTTATCGGCTCTTTCTTCGGGGCCATGTTTACCATGGTGACCATGGGGGTCCTGTTCGGGGCCCTGACGGTTGGCGGCATTTTTTACATCTATTCCGCCGATCTGCCCAGCCATGACAGCCTTGCCCAATACACCCCCCCCACCATCAGCCGGATCTATTCCGGTGAGGGCCGGATTATCGACGAATTCGCCCATGAGCGACGGCTTTTCGTGCCTTCGGAAGACATTCCGACGCTGGTGAAACAGGCCTTCATCTCTGCCGAAGACAAGCATTTTTACACCCACAAAGGCTATGACGTCAGCGGGATGATTGCGGCCTTTCGCGATGCGATCATCAGCCGGGGCAGCAATCTGCGCGGGGCCTCGACCATCACCCAGCAGGTGATGAAGAACTTTCTTCTTGATGGGTCGCGGTCGGTTGAACGCAAGATCAAAGAGATCATTCTGGCAACGCGGCTTGAAGAAAGCCTGTCCAAGGACAAGATCCTTGAGCTTTATCTGAACGAGATATTTCTGGGCCAGAACAGCTATGGCGTGGCGGCGGCCGCGCAGACCTATTTCAACAAACCCCTGACCGCACTTGCCCCGCATGAGGCCGCGATGCTGGCCTCGCTTCCCAAGGCGCCGGGGGAGTTTCACCCGGTGCGCGGCAAGGAACGGCTGCTGGAACGGCGCAACTATGTGCTGCGCGAGATGTGGCAGAACGGCTATATCACCGAGGCGAGCTATATTTCCGAAAAGGAACAGCCGCTGAAATCGGTGCAGAACGGCGACTATCCTGCCTTCCGCGAAGCCCTGCCGCCGCGCAGCTATTTCACCGATGAAATCCGCCGGCAATTGTCGGGCACCTTTGGCGAAGAAGAGTTCTTTGGCGGTGGCCTGTCGATCCGCGCCACCGTGCATCCCGAATTGCAGGCCATTGCCGCGCGCGCCCTGCGCCGGGGGCTGGAGAAATACGACCGCAATCAGGGCGTCTGGCGGGGCACCGGAAAATCTGTGCCGATTGCCAAGCTGACGGACGAAACCGAATGGCGCGCGGCCTTGGCCGAAATGGCGGATCTGCCGCGTGACGTCGAAGGCTGGCACGCCGCTGTGATCCTTGAGCTGGGCGAAACCACCGCCCGTTTTGGCATGGAGGGCGATCTGGAGGGCCATGAGCCCACCATCCCGGCCGAAGATGTCACTTGGGCGCGCAAGCGGCTGGAAGATGGCAAGCTGGGCAAAAAGGCCAAGGTTCCGGGCGACCTTGTGTCGGTGGGCGACGTGGTGATGCTGCGCGCGCTGACCGATGACGGGGATGGCAGTTTCAAGCGGTGGTCCTTGCGGCAGGTGCCCGAAGTGCAGGGCGGCCTTATGGCGATGGACGTGGAAACCGGCCGGGTCATCGCCATGCAAGGCGGGTTCAGCTATCAGGCCTCGGTCTTCAACCGCGCGACCCAAGCCACGCGGCAGCCCGGCTCCAGTTTCAAGCCCTTTGTTTATGCCGCCGCACTGGATTCGGGCTTTACCCCCGCCACCATCGTGGTTGATGCGCCGATCGAAATTGAAACACCCGAAGGTCTGTGGACGCCCAAAAACGCCTCGAACAAGTTTTACGGGCCAACCCCTTTGCGCACCGGCATCGAGCAAAGCCGAAACCTGATGACCATTCGTATTGGCCAGGAAATCGGCATGGATCTGGTGGCAAGCTATGCCGAAAAGTTCGGGGTTTACCGCAACATGAACCCGTTCCTTGCCAATGCCCTTGGCGCGCAGGAAACCACCCTTTTCAAGATGGTCGCCGCCTATGCCATGTTCGCCAATGGCGGCGAGCGGGTGGAACCCACGCTGGTTGACCGTGTGCAGGACCGTTTCGGCAAGACCATCTACCGTCACGACCAGCGAATTTGCGAAGACTGTGGCCAGCCGAACCTGCCCAAGGGCCAAGGTGTGACGATCAAATCTGACCGCGAAAGGGTGATGGACGCCATCACCGCCTATCAGTTGACCTCGATGATGCAGGGCGTGATCCAGCGCGGATCGGGCACCGGGGTGAAACTGCCGGTGCCGGTGGCGGGCAAAACCGGCACCACCAACGATGCCAAGGACGTCTGGTTCATCGGCTATACGTCCGAAGTGGTGGCGGGCTGCTACATGGGCTTTGACCAACCCCGGTCACTGGGGCAGGGCGCTTATGGCGGCACGCTTTGCGTTCCGATCTTTCAGGAATTCATGAAAGAGGCGGTGAAAACCTTCGGCGGCAAGGAATTTGCGGTGCCTCCGGGCGGCTATTTCCAAAAGATCGACCGGTTTTCGGGGGCGAAACTTTCCGCCGATGCCACCGGCGCAAACGTGATTTCGGAATATTTCCGCGAAGGGCAGGACGTGCTCTTTGGTCTGGATGCCATGGTGGATGGCGGCTTTGCGATGGGCACGGATCTGCCGCTGTTTGCCGCCGGGGAAACCGATGGCAATCAGGATACCACGGTCTTCACCTCGGACGGCGAGCAGAAGAAAATCCCGCAAAAGGCCAATTTCGGCACGCTTTCCGCAGGTGGCCTCTACTGAGAGGCCACAGCACCTTGCCCGCCGCTTGCCCAACCGCCCAGCCCGCGCTATCACCCGCCCCGAAGAGTGAGGGATTCCGCCATGCGCGCCGAGACGCAGAACCATATTGAGCTGATCGAAAAGTCGCTGAAGCTTTTGGCGCAGCGGCTGGATTGGGAAACCGCGCCGCATCGGCTGGAAGAATTCGACGCGCTGATCGAAGACCCGAACCTGTGGAACGATCCCACCAAGGCGCAAAAGCTGATGAAAGAGCGTCAGGCGCTTTTGGATGCGGTGAACGCCTATAAGCGTATCGACGGCGGCCTGCGCGACAATGTTGAGCTGATCGAGCTTGGCGAAATGGAGGGCGACGCCGAAATCGTCACCGAGGCCGAGACCGCGCTGAAAGCCCTTGTCGAACTTGCCGCCCAAAAAGAGCTTGAGGCGCTGTTGGATGGCGAAGCTGACAGCAACGACACCTATCTGGAAATCAACGCAGGTGCGGGCGGCACCGAAAGCTGTGATTGGGCCTCTATCTTGGCCCGCATGTATGTGCGTTGGGCTGAAAAGAAGGGCTACACCGTTGAAATGCAGTCGGAAACTGCCGGGGAAGAAGCCGGCATTCGCAGCGTTTCTTACAAGATTACCGGCCATAACGCCTATGGCTGGCTGAAATCGGAATCGGGCGTGCATCGTTTGGTGCGGATTTCTCCCTATGACAGCGCGGCGCGGCGGCACACCTCGTTTTCGTCGGTCTGGGTTTATCCGGTGGTGGATGACAACATCGAGATCGAAATTCAGGACAAGGACATCCGCATCGACACCTATCGGTCGTCGGGCGCGGGCGGTCAGCACGTCAACAAGACCGACTCGGCCGTGCGGATCACCCACTTTCCCACCAATATCGTTGTGACCTCTTCGCTGAAATCACAGCACCAGAACCGCGATATTGCCATGCAGGCCCTTAAGTCGCGGCTTTACCAACTGGAGCTGGACAAGCGCAACGCCGCCATCAACGAAGCCCATGAAAGCAAGGGCGATGCGGGTTGGGGCAACCAGATCCGGTCTTATGTGCTGCAACCCTATCAGATGGTGAAAGACCTGCGTACCGGGGTGGAAACCAGCGACACCGGCGGCGTGCTGGACGGTGACCTTGACCGGTTCATGGCCGCGACACTTGCGCTTGG
>JAIOXV010000022.1 GCA_021741465.1 Paracoccaceae bacterium | reverse complement strand
TCCGATTGGCAATTCGCCCTGCAAAATCGGATTCGAACCAGCCCACAGGCTGTCGAATGACATGGGCATGCGCCCGCCAGCGGATCATGGTGCCGAAGTTGGGCAAGATCGTGTTGTGCAGCAAGGCGACATTGCCAACCAGCAGCAAGGGCCGTAGCACAAGCACCGCCAAGGCAACCATCAACACCTCAAAGCCGTAAGTGGCGACAAAGGCGCTTGGGCTATGCACAGACAGCAAATCAACCAGCCGCCCGACATACCAGATCAGCGCCACATCGGCGAAGGCTGTTGCGACCGAAAACGCCGCCGTCGCCGCAAAGACCTTGCGAAAGGGTCGGATGTATTCCGACAAAAACGGCCAAAGCTTGCGCGGCGGCGCATCGCTTTGAGTATAGCGGACGTAGGGGTCGACCAAATTTTCGAAGAAACGGAACATGGGAGTGGCCTTTTGGGCGAGACATGAGAAATGGCAAAGCGGAGCCCTGACGGGACCGCCGACGGGATCGGTCCTGTCAGTTCAGGTGCCAGATAATCCCGTAGCCCATGCCGTCCTCCCTTGGTTCAGTCCGCAAAACTTATCCCGGTAGGGCAGCATTGTCACCCATGTTTTCCATACAGAAGGGCCGCCCGATCCAAACGCAGATCGCTGGCCAGCCAACGTGCCTGCAACCTTTTCAATTCGGCCCCCAAGGCCGGGCCCTGAAACGCCGGCATCAGATCAGCCGCAGCGATTGGAAAGGCACTTGCCGCCCCACGGTCAAGTTCGGCTTGCCATCCATCTGGCAAGGGGGATTGGAACAGGGCCGCACGCACCAAAACCACATCTGTCGCGATGGGCGCCCCAAGGCTCCAGCCCAGCGCCGCCAGCGAAAGCGCTGATCCCACCGCATCACGAATGGCGCCAACCTCGGCGGTTTCGGCACGCGACAGCCTAAGCCGGTCCTCGGCATCCATCCCGCCAATCACGGCCAGCCGCCTTTGCCAGCGCGGGGCCCTACCGTCTTCAAGATGCACCAGCGGTGCCAACCCCCTGGCATCAGCACCAGGCAAAACGCGGGCCAGCACCCCCGCCTGCGCCATCGCCGCGACCGAAGGCGCAGGATCTGACGCAGAAAGAAGCTTCCTTATTTCGGCGCCAAGCCTTTCGCGCGACAGGGTTTCAACCCCTTCTGAAAGCTCGGCACAAGCGGCAAGGCCTTCGGCATCCAGCCCTTGCGACGGGTCGCCATAATGGGCGTAAAACCGAAAGAACCGCAGAATTCGCAGATAGTCTTCCCGAATGCGCTGATGGGGGTCGCCAACAAAACGTAACCGCCGCGCCATCAGGTCAGGCAACCCACCGACCGGATCTGTGACCAGCCCCCGCGCATCGGCATAAAGCGCGTTCATCGTGAAATCACGCCGCGAGGCGTCTTCGGCAAGATCAGTGGAATAGGCCACAACGGCACGGCGGCCATCGGTTTCAACATCCCGACGAAAGGTTGTCACCTCATGCGCGACACCTGCGGCAATGACGGTGACCGTGCCATGGTCAATTCCAGTTGGAACCACGCGAAACCCTGCGGCCTGTGCCAGATGGGTCACCACTTCGGGCCGGGCATCCGTGGCAATATCAACATCCGCCACCGGCAGTTCCAACAGGGCGTTTCTGACACAGCCCCCCACGAAGAACGCGCGCTGGCCCGCAGCTTCAAGGGCGGCGCAAAGCCCCTGCGTTCCGGGGTGGCTAAGCCATTCGCCCGCAATCTTCATCCTGCCACCCTTTCGGCCAAACCGCGCAGGATGCGCGCCGTGGCCCCCCACACATAATAGGGGCCATAAGGCACAGCGTAGTAGCTGCGCCATTCCCCGCGCCACCGCCGCCGTTCAATCACATAACGATCAGCGTTCAGCACATGGTCAAGTGGAACGGTGAAAACCTCATCCACCTCACCACGTTCGGGGATCGGCGTAAAATCACGGGTAATTCGGCCCAGGATCGGCGTCATTGAAAACCCTGTGACCGTTTCATGCGCAGGCAAACGCCCCAAAAGTTCAACCGCCCCTTCGGGCAAGCCAACCTCTTCGCGCGCCTCGCGCAGGGCCGCCGCCTCCAGGCTGGCGTCCCCCTCATCCAACTTGCCCCCCGGAAAGGCAATCTGACCGGGATGGTGTTTCAGATGGGATGCGCGCTTTGTCAGCAAAAGCCGGTCACCCCAAACTGCCACCAAAACGGCGGCGGGCCTTAGAACCCGGTCCTTCGGCAGGTGAAGGCCCGGATTAAGATCAAAATCTGATGAGCCGCCACCAGGGCGCGCAAGCGCAGCCTGAAGGCGCGCGGCCTCAGCCATTCTTTGCCTCAAAGCCCAGCGTCTTGGGGTCCATTTCGTAATGCGCGCTGCAGAACTGGCAATCGGCCGTCACCACGCCTTCCTCTGTGGTCATCTTCTGGATGTCTTTCTGACTGTAGATCGACATGGTCTGGCGTACCTTGTCTTCCGAACAAGAGCAGCCGAACTGCACCGACTGGGCATCATAGACCCGCGGCCCTTCTTCGTGGAAAAGCCGGACCAAAAGCTCTGTCGGCGAAACCGAAGGCCCGATCATTTCCAGCTCTTCCACCGTTTCCAGCAGCATATTTGCCCGCGTCCAGTTTTCGGCTTCGTTCCCTGCCAAGATATCGGCATGGGTCAAAAGCCCCCCTTCCCCCGAACCCGCTTCGGCGGCCACCTCACGCGTGCCACCGATTGACGGCATGTGCTGCAGCATAACCCCACCTGCGCGCCACCGCGCGGCGCTGCCCGGGACCTGGCTTTGCCCGAAGGTCAGCATGAACCGGGTTGGCAATTGTTCGGATTGCGCGAAATAGGTTTCAGCACACGCACCAAGCGAACCACCCGCAATCGGGGTGAAGCCCTGATAGGGCACCATGCCCTCGCCCTGATCTATCATAACGGCGAAGTAGCCTTCGCCAATCTGCGAAAACGGTGCCGCAGTCAGATCAAGCCGTTCCTTGTCATAGCTGGCATAGGCGCGAATGCGCGCGGGCTGACCCTCTTCGGACGGGCCATAGTAATCTGTCGCGATCAGCCGGGCTGCTCCTTTGCCGCGCACTTGCAGCGACAATTTCCAACGCAGCTTGACCGATTGGCCGATAAGCGCGGTCAAAAGAGCCATTTCAGCCACCAGCGCTTCGATCACGGGCGGATAGCTGTGCTGGTTAAGCACCTGATCCAGCACGCCATCCAAACGGGCGACCCGGCCCCGGATATCGGCACGATCAAGCTGGAAGGGCAGGACGGTGTCGTCCCAGGCGATATTCTGCACGGTCATATGGGGTTTCCTAAAGCTGCCTTTCTTGGCATACCGCGCCTATATAGTCAGAGCAACTGCCGGACCAAGGGGGCATCATGATCAGACGCTTTGGCGAGGCCGTGGTTTCGGGGCAAGCCTATCGCCGCCGACCCGGGGTTTATGCCATTCTCTTGCGCGGCGATGACATTCTTCTGACCTATCAAGCAGAACCCGACAACGAGTTTCAATTGCCAGGTGGCGGGATCGACCCGGGAGAACACCCGCTGCCCGCCTTGCACCGCGAGGTGATGGAGGAAACCGGCTGGCACATCACCGACGCCCGGCGTTTTGGGGCCTTCAAAAGGTTCTGCCATATGCCCGATTACGGCTTTTGGGCGGAAAAGATCTGCACCGTCTATATCGCCAGACCAACCCTGCGCATTTGCCCCCCAACGGAACAAGGCCACACCGCCCATTGGATGCCCGCGCTCGAAGCCTTGACGCTTCTTGAAAATGCTGGTGACCGCACAATGCTGGCAAAAGCCCTGTCAGAGCGCTGAGCCGGGCCCGCGATAGTCAAACACCAGCGCCGAAACATCGTCTGGAAATTCGCTGCTGCCCGCGTGGGTGGAAAGATCCCAGACCAACGCTTCCAAAAGATCGGCACTTGGAAGTGCGGCGTTTGCCGACAACATACGCTCCAACCCCTCACCACCAAGTTCGGCGCCGGCGGCATCCGGGCATTCGGTGACCCCATCCGAGGTAAGCAACAGCCTGTCACCCGGCTGCAAGACGCCCGTCACCTGTTCGTAAACGGCCCCCTCAAACAAACCGATCGGCATGCCCCCCTCTCCCAAAACGTCAATGGTTCCCCCCTTTCGCAGAACCATTGGGTGCGGGTGGCCGGCTTGTGTCAGTGCAAAAATACCGGTGGAAAGATCGACCTCGGCATAGGCCAAGGTAAAATATTGATCTACCTGAAAATCTTCCAGCATCAGCCGGTTCAACCGCGTGGCCACAAGCCATGGGGCATAGGCATCGCGCACGTCGCCGGGCCCGGCCACAAGCGCGATATTCTGATCCGGAGACGCCCCTGACAGCAGGCCAGCCAGACGCGCCGTCATCATGGCCGAGGCAACACCATGGCCGGAAACATCCACCGAAAACAGGCCCAACCTGTTTTCAGTGATCGCAAAACTGCCAACCAAGTCTCCGCCGACATGACCAGATGGCTTAAGCAAAAGCGAAACCGTTCCACCGCCATAATCGCGAAACCGATCACGCATCAGGCCTTCTTGCAGCTTGCGCGCTTCGATCAGGTCGCGGTCCAGAGAATCATATAGCTTCTGCAATTCTTCCAAAGTTGTGCCGACAAGACGGTTCTTTTGCACCAACTCGCGCTGCATTCCCAATATCCGCTCGCCAGCGCGCAGCCTTGCCCGCAACTCATCCGCGCTTACCGGCTTGGACAGAAAATCATCCGCCCCAACCTCAAGCCCATCGGCAACTTCGGCCTTTTCCGACTTTGAGGTCAGAAGGATGAAATACCCATAACCTTCGCGAGGCATCGCTTTGAATTTGCTGCAAAACTGCAGACCCGTCATGCCCGGCATCATCCAGTCGGACAGCACCATTTCAAAGGCCTTGCTCTGGCAGGCCTCCAAGGCTTCTTCGCCAGACCCGGCCTCGACCACATTATACCCCCAGCGCTGCAATTGAAGCGCCAAGACCCGCCTTTGGGCTTTGCTGTCATCGACAACCAACACCGTAAGTGGCCCGGCAGAACCCAGATCAATGCCTGCCTTTTCGTCACTCAACCCAACAACCACACTTAACCCCCACAGCCTGACACCCCGGTCGGCACCTTGTGTTTGGGCCGAAGGGCTTAAGGGAAGGTGAAGCCTAAAATTTGCGGCATGAAATCGGTTGAAATAACCCTTCCTTTAGCAAAGACGCGCAAGATTCACCGGCACATGCAGGAGGTGCTGATGATCGATTGGGCCCGAGTGACCGAGTTGCGCGACGAGATCGGTGGCGATGATTTTGCCGAGGTGGTTGCGCTTTTTCTCGAAGAGGCGGACGAGGTGGTGGAAAAACTGCCCAAATGCAGCGACGCCAAATCCCTGGAATCGGGGCTGCATTTTCTGAAAGGCTCAGCGCTTAATCTTGGTTTCGCAGAACTCGCGCAGCGCTGCCAAGAGGGGGAGCGGGATGCCGCATCCGGAAACGCACAGATCGACGTCGGCAGTGTGGCGCGCTGCTATGAGGTATCCAAGGCCGCTTTCCAAACCGGTCTGGCGCAGTTAGGTGCAACCGACGCTGCCTAACCCTGTCGCAGGAACGCCCTTGCGCTGGCGAATTGCAGCGCTATGTTTACCAACACCTCGGGGTGCCTGAAAGGGCTGAGATGCAGCGATGCGGACCCGTTGAACCTGAACCGGCTCATACCGGCGGAGGGAAGGTGCATGGAAAATCTCCAGCCCGACCTACCCCGTCGCAACTGGAGGATTGCCATGAAGACGCTCTCTCTTGCTGCGGGTCTCGCGTGTCTTGCCACTGTGGCACAGGCTGAGATCCCCATATTTACCGTTCTCACCTATGACAGCTTCGCCTCGGAATGGGGGCCGGGGCCAATGATTGAAAAGGGATTTGAGGCAACCTGCGCCTGCGATCTGCGCTTTGTCACGGCGGGCGATGGCGCTGCCCTTCTGGCACGCGTTCAACTTGAAGGCGCTGATGGCGCGGGGGATGTAGTTGTCGGGCTGGATACCAGCCTTACGTCCAAGGCGGCCGCAACCGGCCTCTTTGCGCCGCACGGGCAGCCTGCCGTCACGGGCCTGCCGATCGCCTATGATGACCCGCTGTTTCTGCCCTTTGATTGGGGATATTTTGCCTTCGTGCACGAAAAAACCTTGATGGCCGTTCCTCACAGTTTCGAAGAGCTTGCTGCCTCTGATCTCAAGATCATCATTCAAGATCCCCGGTCCTCTACGCCCGGGCTTGGTTTGGTTTTGTGGGTCAAGGCCGCCTACGGTGACCGCGCTACAGAAATTTGGGCCGGGCTAAAGGACAATATCGTGACCGTCACCCCGGGCTGGTCAGAAGCCTATGGCATGTTTCTGGAAGGAGAGGCGGATATGGTGCTGTCTTACACCACCTCGCCCGCCTACCATCTGATCGCAGAAAATGACGACAGCAAAGCAGCGGCGGTCTTCGCTGAAGGCCACTACATGCAAGTCGAGGTTTCGGCCAAGCTTGCCGCAAGCCACGAGCCAGCTTTGGCCGATGCATTCTTGGCCTATCTGGGGTCCGAAGCGGCGCAGGAAGTTATCCCGACGACCAATTGGATGTATCCAGCAATGACCTTGGCGAAGGGCCTGCCCCCAGGTTTTGACAGTTTGTTTGCCCCTGAAAAATCACTGCTTCTTGCCCCGGAAAAGGCCGGAGACATGCGCGATATTGCGGTCGAGGAATGGCAAAACGCCTTGGCCCAATAGGGCCCGCTCTTATTGGTTTTGCCGTTGTGGCGCTGACATTGGGCAGCGCCATGATGACCGCTGTGCAAAAGCCGGATTGGGCTTTTGGCCCCGCAGATGTGCTGGCGCTTCGGTTTACCTTGCTGCAGGCCAGCCTTTCGGCGGTGATTTCCTGCGCCCTTGCGGTGCCCCTGGCCCGGGCCTTGGCGCGGCGGCATTTTCTGGGCAGAACGCTGCTGATCCGCCTGATGGCAGCGCCATTTCTATTGCCCGTGGTCGTGGCGATTCTTGGTCTCTTGGCCGTTTTCGGCCGCGCGGGGCCAGTAAACCAGATTATCACGGCGATCGGCGTGCAGCCTATGTCGATCTTTGGCCTGCACGGCGTTGTTCTGGCCCATGTGTTCCTGAATCTCCCCCTTGCGACGCGCATGCTGTTGCAGGGCTGGCAGTCCATTCCTGCCGAGCGGTTTCGGCTGGCTGTAACACTGGACATGCCGCCATCCGCACAGTTTCGCCACTTGGAGATTCCCATGCTGCGCAGCCATTTGCCCGGCGCGCTTTCGATTGTCTTTCTTTTGTGCCTGACCAGCTTTGCGGTGGCGCTTACCTTGGGGGGTGGCCCGGGGGCCAGCACATTGGAATTGGCCATATATCAGGCCCTGAGGTTTGAATTTGACCTTGGCCATGCCGCCGCGCTGGCACTGGTGCAATTTGCCCTTTGCTTCGTCGTTGCGCTTGTGGCGCTGCGTTTTGACGAAAACCCCAAGTTCGGCGCAGGGCTTGGGCGCGAGCCTGCCATCCCGGCGCCGGGCGGGCTGCGAAAGATCCTCGACGGGCTGATGATTTTCTGTGCCGCGGCATTTCTGCTGACCCCCTTGGCGGCTGTTATTCTGCGTGGCCTGCCCGGGCTCGGCTCCCTGCCCCCTGGCCTGGCCGAAGCATTGGTGCGTTCGGTGCTGATAGCCGTCGCCTCGGCGCTTTTGGCGATCAGCGCGGCCTTGTCTTTGGCGATGACCGTGGCGCGCGGCACGCGTTGGTTGGAACCGGTGGCAATGCTTCCCTTGGCCGCTTCCGGTTTGGTCATGGGGACGGGGCTGTTTTTGGCCATTCATCCGATCTTGCCGCCAGAACGTCTGGCCCTGCTGGTCACGCTTTTGGTTAACGCAACGATGGCGCTGCCCTTTCTGTTTCGCCTGCTTTTGCCAGAAGCACGCGCGCTTTTGGCCGATTATGGCAGACTGTCAGACAGCCTTGGCCTGTCGGGCGCGGCACGCCTGCGGTTGGTTACCATACCGAGATTGGCGCGGCCCTTGGGCTTTGGCGCCGGGCTGGCGGCAGCCCTGTCGATGGGGGATCTGGGAGTGATTGCACTTTTTGCCGGAGAACGCTCGGTCACATTGCCCCTTTTGGTGCAGCGTTTGATGGGAGCCTATCGGATGGAGGCCGCGGCCGGGGCTGCCTTGGTGTTGGTGGCTGCCAGTTTTGCCCTGTTTTGGCTATTTGACCGTTGGGGGACGCGCCATGCTGCGGCTTGAAAACGTAAAAATCGTGCAGGATGATTTTCATCTAAGCGCCGATTGGGCCGTGCCAGAGGGGGCGAGGCTGGCTGTCATTGGCCCGTCGGGGGCGGGGAAGTCCACGCTTTTGATGACCCTTGCCGGGTTTATCGACCCTGTGGCGGGCAGAATGACATGGAACGATAAGGATCTTGGCCCCATCCCACCGGGCAAACGCCCGTTGTCGATCCTGTTTCAGGACCAGAACCTTTTCCCACATCTGACGCTTTCGCAGAACCTTGGGCTTGGGATTTCGCCCAGACTGACGCTTTCGGCAGAGGAATGGGACAAAGTCCACGCGGTACTTGGCCGTGTTGGCCTTGATGGCATGGGCGCGCGCGCACCGGCGCAGCTTTCAGGCGGGCAACTTGGCCGGGCAGCGCTGGCCCGCGCCCTGCTGCGCAATCGGCCTTTGCTGCTTTTGGATGAACCTTTTGCCGCCCTTGGGCCGGCCTTGAAGGCCGAGATGCTGGATTTGGTATTGGAAACCACCGCCGAGACCGGCACCACGGTTTTGATGGTTACCCATGATCCGAACGACGCACGGCGCTTTGCCGATTTGACCGTGCTGGTGGCCGAGGGTGTGGCCCACGCGCCCCGCCCCACGGCCGAGCTGTTCGCCAACCCGCCGCCCGCGCTTGCAGCCTACCTTGGCCAATGAAAAACCCCCGCCATTGGCGGGGGTTTCAAGGTTTTGCGCTGAAAAAATCAGGCGTGCTTCTTGCCTTTGATACCGGCCCAAAGACGCTTGTTCGTCAGGTAAAGAAGCGATGTCAAAAGCACCAGGAAGATCACGGCGACAAAGCCGGTCTGCTTGCGCGCCATCATATGGGGTTCAGCCGCCCACATCAGGAACGCCGCCACGTCTTCGGACATGTGGTGCAACGTGGCCGGATGGCCGTCTTCATATGTCACCTGATCATCTGCAAGCGGCGGGGGCATCTTAATCCAGCCGCCGGGGAAGGCGTGGTTTTCATAGAAGGTTTCGCCCGCTTCTTCCTTTTCCTCGCCCGTGTAGCCGGTCAGGATCGAGACGATGTGTTCAGGCCCGCCCATGCCGCGGAACAACTGGTTGATCCCAAGGCCGTAAGGTCCGTGGAACCCTGCCCGCGCCTTTGCCATCAGCGAAAGGTCGGGCGCACCAGCGCCGGTGTTGGCCGGGAAGTTGTCGCTGTCCTTGGCCTCACGCTCTTCGCCGGTCTCTTTGTCGATCACGGAGTAGTTCTTGGCATAGGCGCGCACCTGATCGGTGGGCAGATTGGGGCCGCCCTCATCCGCAAGCGTGCGGATGGGAACATATTTCAGGCCATGGCAGCCCGCGCAGACCTCGGTGAACACCTGAAGGCCGCGCTGCAGCTGGTGTTCATCAAAGGTCCCGAACGGGCCTTCGAAGCTGAAATCCACATCGTGGGTTTCCGCTTCGCCTGCGGCGAAGGCTGCGCCCGCGGTCAGGGCGAAGGCGGAAACGGCGCTGATTGCGATCTTGCGAAACATCTTGTCAGTTCCTTTCCGTCACTCGGCCGCGCCGGGATAGTGGGCCTTGAAGTCTTCCTCGATCGTCGCAGGCATCGGCAGCGGCTTTTCAAGCACGCCCAGAAGCGGAAGGATAATCAGGAAATAGGCGAACCAGTAGGTCGCCGCGATCAGCGAAATGTAGGGATAGATGCCATCGGTCGGCATCGCACCCACCCACATCAGCACCACGAAGTCGATGGCCAGAAGCCAGAACCACGCCTTGAACTTGGGCCGATACTTGCCCGAGCGCACCGAAGATGTGTCCAGCCACGGCACCAGCGCCATAACAGCAATGGCACCGAACATCGCCAGAACACCGAAGAACTTGGCGTCGATGATGCCGAAGGACAGGAAGTTCACCAGTTGAACCACCCAGACATCAGCAGTGAAGGCGCGCAAGATGGCGTAGAACGGCAAGAAATACCATTCCGGCACGATATGCGCTGGCGTCACCAAGGGGTTTGCTTCGGTATAGTTATCGGGGTGACCAAGGTAGTTCGGCATGAAGCCAACCACGGCGAAGAAGATCGCCAAGATAAGCGCCAGCGCAAACAGGTCCTTGATGACGTAGTAGGGCCAGAAGGGAACCGTATCTTTCGCAGCTTCTTCTTTTGAGCCACGACGCACGTCAACACCGGTGGGGTTGTTGTTGCCAGTGGTGTGGAAGGCCCAGATGTGAACGGCCACAAGCGCGGCGATCACGAAGGGCAGAAGATAGTGCAGCGAGAAAAAGCGGTTCAGCGTGGCGTTGTCCACGGCCGGCCCACCCAAGAGCCATTGCTGAATGGTCGGGCCCACGCCCGGGATCGCGCCGAAAAGCCCGGTGATGACCGTGGCACCCCAGAACGACATTTGGCCCCAAGGCAGAACATAGCCCATGAATGCGGTGGCCATCATCGCCAGATAGATCAGCATGCCGACGATCCAGGTCACTTCGCGGGGCGCCTTGTAGCTGCCATAGTAAAGGCCGCGGAAGATATGAACGTAGACGGCAAAGAAGAACAACGACGCGCCGTTGGCGTGCAAATAGCGCAACATATAACCGCCGTTCACATCGCGCATGATGTGCTCGACGCTGGCGAAGGCCATGTTGACGTGCGGCGTGTAATGCATGACCAGCACGATGCCGGTGACAATCTGCAGCGCAAGACAGAACGCAAGAACAATGCCCCAGATCCACATCCAGTTCAGGTTCTTGGGCGTGGGGATCATCAGCGTATCATAGACAAGGCTCACCACGGGCAAACGCGCGTGAAGCCACTTTTCAAAGCCCGACTTGGGCTCGTAATGGTCGTGGGGAATTCCGGCCATGTTTCTAGCTCCTTAGCCCAGCTTGATGGTGGTTGCGTCTTCGAAGGCGGCAACCGGAACGTCGAGGTTGCGCGGGGCCGGTCCTTTGCGGATACGACCCGCGGTATCATAGTGCGAACCGTGGCAAGGGCAGAACCAGCCGCCAAAATCGCCCGAGGCATTGCCGATCGGTACACAGCCAAGATGGGTGCAAACGCCGATCATCACCAGCCACTCGCCCGCTTCATCCAGCGTACGGTTGGCGTCCGAGGCATCTGCATCGGGTTTGTTGGCATTTTCACCAGCCGAATCGATCAGCTCTTCCAGCTTGACAGCGCGGGCAGCTTCGATCTCATCGGTGCTGCGACGGCGGATAAACACGGGCTTGCCGCGCCATTTCACCGTCAACTGCGTGCCCACCTCGACGCCCGAGACATCGACAAAGATCGACGCCAGCGCGCGGGTGTCCGCCGAAGGGTTCATCTGATTGACCAGCGGCCAAACGGCCGCCCCGGTCGCGACTGCACCCGCCCCAGCGGTTGCGTAATACAGGAAATCCCTGCGGGTGCCTGCGTCATTGTCTGCGTGGGACACGAGATCTTCTCCCTTCCAAGCCCGCCATCAAGCGCGGCCCATATGCCAACTGGGCCGCGGTCCCCCGCAGCCTTGCCGGGCGGGTTTTAGACAAGGACAAGAGCGGCGTCCAGCGGTCAAAGCGGCGCAGGGGGGGCAGTTTTTCGCTTTTGTTGAAACAAGGTCTTGCAAAACGCCCCTAGCGACCCAAACAACCTTCAAACTGGTCGGGTTTGAACCATCGCCGGGCGCGTTGCGAATGTGGCCTCCCATTGCGCAAGCTGGGGGCGGCCCTGCCGCCAATTCCGCGCGGAATGCCGAAAATCCAGATAGCCAAGGGCAACGCCAACCGCGATGTGCGCCATTGTCATGGGGCCGGCAAGAAGCCCCATCCACCGCGCCTCTATCGCATCCAGCGCACGGGAAACCTTGTTCCATTGGGCATCAACCCAAGGGGCATATTGCAGGGCCTCGGGCCGCAAACGACCTTCGTAAACCATAAGAACAGCGGCATCGAGAATGCCATCTGCCGTGGCTTCCAAGGTCAAAACCGGCCACAGGCCCTTGTCGGTTGGGTAAAGGCCGCCCGCACAAAGCGCGTCAAGATAGCGGCAGATGACGCGGCTGTCATAAATCGCCGCCTCGCCCTCTTGCGCGATAAGCGCCGGAATTTTGCCCAAAGGGTTCTGGTCCAGCGGCATTGTGCCGCTGTCGATCGGGGTGCCGGACACCGAACAAAACTCCACCCGGTCAGAAAGCCCTGATTCGAGGATCAACACCATGACTTTACGCCCAAACGGCGTTGTGGAGGATGTGAAAAGCTTCATGGCAGTCCCCTTGGTTGGCAGCGCGCCAACAAAACCCGATTGCCGGTCCGGGTCAACAGGCGCAATGGCGCGGCCAGATGACCCAGGCCAGCCCGAAAAGACGATGAAGCTAGTTGACGTCCATCAGGCGTTTCAGATGGGAAGCCAGAACATGGACATTGCTTGGCTCCAGAATCGACAAATGCGTTCCGGGAAGATCATGCATGGCAAATCCACCCTTGGCGACCGAGGCCCAGCCAAGGCCGCTGACAACCGCTTCGGGGCTGTCCCAAAAGCTGTGGTCAGCGCGAAACACGGTGAGTGGCCCATGATAGGGCTTGGGCTGATAGAACTCGACAGCACAGACATTGGCGGCGATCAAGTTGTGGGCGTTCACCTGATCGGGGGCGCTATGCAGCGCCTCGCGCCGCTCGCGATAGCGGTCGAAGCGGTGCTTGGCCACCCGACCAAAGTGATAAATGCCATGCTGGCGCACCTGATCCAGATGCGCGCGCAGTTTTGACACGCCCGCCAATGACGGGCGTCCATCGGGGCCCATGGCGTCAAGCACCGCAAGCACCCGCACCTCCCGACCGGCGGCGCGCAAAAGCTGTGCAAGTTCAAAGGCGAAATATGCGGCCATCGACACCGCGCCAAGACAGATCGGCCCGGTGGGGTGATAGGTTTGTATCTCGTCGTAATAAAGCCGCGCGGTACGTTCGACGCTGATGTCGTCCAGATTGCGGGGGATGCCGACCGAAAGGCCGTAGACAGGATAGTCATTGCCCAGCGCCGCCGCCAAGGGCCGGAACAAATCTTCATTGCGGCCCAGAACGTGAATCGCGAAAAAGGCGGGCTTGCTGCCACGGGGTTGAATGGGAATTGTATATCGCGGCGCGGTGGACCCGCTTTGCAGCATTTTGGCCAAGCCCGCAGCGCTGCCATCTTGGTGCAGATTGGCCGTTTGCAACACATGGCCAGTGCGGCCTTCAATCAGGCTGACCAATCGCAACGCCAGAAGCGAATCGCCACCAAGATCGCTGAAACTGACATCGGCAGGAACCTCGTCACGTTCAAGCACGTGCGCCATGCAGGCTATGATGTCTTGAACAAGCGGAGATTGCGGGGCCGCGGCGGGCCAGGGATGGCGGATTGGGGCGATAGGCAGCGCTGCGGCATCCACCTTGCCACTCGCGCTGAGCGGCAGTTTTTCCACCCTAATCAGTTGCGGCAACATGGCACGGGGCAGGGTTTGCGCTGCGGTTTGGGCGATATCGTCGATATCCACGCCCAAGTCAGGCACCACCCAAGCCAGAAGGCGCAGGCTTTCTTGCCCGACCGCTGCCACATGGGCCTGCCGAACCCCCGGCAGGGCCGAGATCAGGCGCTCGATCTGATAAAGGTCAATCCGCTGCCCCCGCAGCTTTATCTGGCGATCTTTCCGGCCAAGAAAATCCAGCATGCCGTCGCCGCGCCAGCGCGCATGATCGCCCGTCATATAGCATCTTGTGCCAGCCCCCCACGGATCGGGCCGGAACACGGCATCGGTTCTTGGCTGATCCCCCAAATAGCCCGCGGTGACCGCCAAGCCGCCGATCCAAAGCATGCCCTGCCCGCCTTTGGGTGTCAGGCTGCCGTCAAAGGCGCAAATTGCGACATTTGCGTGGGCAAGCGGCCTTCCGATCGGCACGTCTTCCATCTTGGCGGGCAGTGAGTGCCCGGCAGGCAAGCAAAAGGCGGTAGCCGTGATCGTGGCCTCTGTCGGGCCGTAGCCGTTTATCCAATCGACACCCGGCGCAAGCGACAGCCAGCGGCGCAAAGCTTGCGGGCGAATCCTTTCGCTGCCAGTCACAACCAGGCGCAGTGCCGCGGGCAGGCGCAGCCCGTTGCTGGACATCTCATCCCCCAAGACATGCCAGAAACTGGCCGGCAAATTGGCAACCGTCACCCTGTGGCGATCAAGAAGGTCCAGAAAACCACGCGCCGATCCGGCCGCGGCCTGATCGCGGATCACCACACAGGCGCCGGCCAGCAATGTTGGCACGATTTCCTCAAGCGATACGTCAAAGCCCAGCCCGGCAAACTGCAAGACCCGGTCTTTTGGGCACAGCGCAAAGGCCGCACCTATCGCCGAGGCATGCGCGGACAAGGCACCACACAACCCGCGCACGGCCTTTGGTTGCCCTGTCGAACCCGAAGTATACAGAACATATGCCAGCCGCGCCGCGTTCGGTGTGGGCCGGGCAGGGGCGACATCTTGTCCAATGCCGGGGCGCGGTGTCAGCACGACCGCTGCGGGTGGCCCCGTTGCTGGATCGCCAGAAACCAACGCCTTGATCGCGGCGCGCGCTGCCAGCTTTTCCAGCCAAGGCCGGGGAAGATCGGGATCCAGCGGCAAGAACGCTGCCCCCAGTTTTAAAACCGCCAAGAGTGCGGAAATGTGGTCAGCCCCGCGCGGCAAGTGCAAGGCCACGATGTCTTCGGGCCCGACGCCAGCTTGTTGCAGGCGGTGCGCAAGCGCGTTTGCTTCTCTGTCAAGGTCACGAAAGCTAAGCGTTCGGCCCGTTCCTGCATCCAGAATGGCCAACGCGTCCGGGCAGGACGTGGCCACCGTCTCGAACCGGGTTGCGATGCAGGGCGGGTCCAAGAAGGGCAATTTGGTGTCTGGCTGCCCAAGGTGTCGCAACTCGGCCCTTTCATCGGCGCTGAGCATATTCAGATCCGCCAGCCGGGTTTCCGGCCCGGCCGCAGCGAGTGACCTGAGAAGCGTCAGCACCTGGCCCAAAAGCGCCTTTGCCAAGCCATCGCTGACCCGCGCGGGATCGTATTCCAGCAGCACATGGGTGCAGGGGTCATCCGCCACCGCCAAGGTGATTGCAGCGGTGCCTTCCTCCAAAAGCCTGACAGAACATTCGCCCCAATCCCCGCCAAGCGCGGCAATGCGCGCACTCAGCGAGGCATGGGCATGCATCACGATCGTATCAAACAGCGGCGCCTTGCCGGGCAGGTTGGCCCAACGGCGCACCTCGGTAAGGTTGCAATGCGAATGGCGGCGCATGTCCAATGTCGTCTGGCGCAAGCGTGGCAAAAGCGTTTTCAAACGCTCATCCCCATCCATCTGCAGGCGCATCGGCAAAGTTGAAATCAGGCAGCCGACGGTTCTTTCAAGTCCCGGCATCATGCTACGGCCCGAATCCACCAAGCCAAAGCACGCCTCGGCCTGGCCCGTCCAACGCGCCAGTAGCAAGGCCCATGCGGCCTGAACCGCATTCAAGGTTGTCGCTCCCACGGCCCGGACCATGGCACGCAAAGCGTCGCTTTCGTGCAAATCAAGTTCTTGGCCAATGGCAGACATGCGGCCTGCAGCAGTGGTTTCGGCGGGCACAAAGGGCGCGGAGTCCGCACCTTCGGCGAACATCGCCACGAAAAAGCGCTTCGCTGCGGCCTTGTCCTGCTTTGGAACCGCTTTGGAAAACGCGACGAAGTTGCATTCGGCAGGCGGGGCAAGCGGACGATCCTTTGTCAGATCACCCAGCTCTTCCAAGACAATCGCCATGGATGTTCCATCGATCAAGGCGTGGTGAATGGTCCAGACCATCACCGCCGTCGCCTTTTTCAAAAACACCGTTACCCGCCAACCAGGCCTGACGGCGGGATCAACACCGACACGCCGCTCTTTCGCCAAGAACGCCTCTAGCTTGCGAGACTGGTCATCGGCGCAAAGATTGGCGATATCGTGAAAATCGATCTCGGGCTCAACGGCCCCAAGCACTTGCTGAGATATCCCACCGCGACCGTCTCCCACCAGAAGCATGCGCAGGGCGTCGTGCCGATCGGCAATTTTCCTCCAAGCGTCAGGCAGGCGTTCGGGGCCGAAGCGGGGCAAAGGCCCCTCGACAATGATCTGCTCCAGATTGGCCCAAGGGCGACCTGCAAGGGTGCTTTCCAAAAGCAACCCATGCTGCATAGCGGTTGCCGGACCTATCCCGTGAGAGGGTTTATGCCGTTCCACAAAAATTGCCTGTTTGCCAATATCAGATGCTGCACGGAAGACCTGCCCGACAGCACCTTTGCCCAACCAGCCTATACCCTAACGGCTTGACCCGCCAATAGTTTGGCTCGAAAAGGGCAAAATCTTGAAGTGCGCCGCCATATGCCTCGTGACATGCCCTGTGGCATGGGGCCAAGCTTGCCTAGCGTTTCAATCAAGTCTTCGCTTTTCTGCAGCCGCGCGCTAGATGAAGCGGCAACGAGGTGATGCAGATGCTTAACGACCCACTTTTCATAGTTGCCGCCATTGCAAGCCTGGCAGTTCTGGTCATTCTGATGATCGGGATTGGCAGCTTTGCCAAAGGGGGCGATTTCAACCGCAAACATGCCAATCGCATCATGCGGTGGCGACTGGGCGCGCAATTCGTGGCTGTGGTGTTGATCGTCGGTTTTGCCTGGCTGCGGTCAAAAGGGGGCAATTGATGGTCGTTCTGTCGAAAATCTACACAAAAACCGGTGACGCCGGCGAAACGGCTTTGGGCAATGGCGCGCGGGTCGCCAAGCATTCAACGCGCGTGAACGCCTATGGCACGGTTGATGAAACCAACGCCACCGTTGGCCTTGCCCGCCAACATTCCACGGGCGAGATCGAAGCAGCTCTTGCCCGAATCTCGAATGACCTTTTCGATCTGGGGGCAGATCTTTGCACCCCGGACATGCATATGGATGCCTCACTTCCCTACACCCCGCTGCGGATGGTTTCTGAACAGGTGGCGCGGCTGGAGCGTGAGATCGACGCGATGAATGAAAAGCTGACGCCCTTGCGCAGCTTCATTCTGCCGGGCGGCTCGCCATTGGCGGCAAATCTTCACCTATGCCGCACCGTTTGCCGGCGGGCAGAGCGGTTGGTGGTGGAACTGGCGACGATGGAAGAAGTCAACGCCGAGGCGGTCAAATACCTGAACCGTTTGTCGGATTGGTTCTTTGTCGCCGGTCGTATTGCCAACAATGACGGCAAGGATGACGTGCTGTGGGTGCCGGGGCTGACGCGGTAAGCCTCGCAGGCCTGCCAACTCGACACCTATGACGATTTCATTCTGAAACGCGACGTCCCTACGCGCGGCTTTGTCGGTTTTGGTCTGTCATCCAAAGCTCGAAACCGTTATGAGCCGCAGCAATAACTTGGATTAGCCCTTCTGGGCCACGAATGGGAGACTTTACCGATGAAGGTCTTGGTGCCTGTCAAACGTGTGATCGACTACAACGTGAAGGTTCGCGTCAAAGCGGACGGAAGCGGGGTTGATCTGGCGAATGTGAAGATGTCGATGAACCCGTTCGACGAGATTGCCGTAGAAGAGGCGATCCGTCTGAAAGAAAAGGGTGTCGCGACCGAGGTCGTCGTGGTGTCGATCGGCGTGAAGCAGGCGCAGGAAACCCTGCGCACGGCTTTGGCGATGGGCGCTGACCGCGCGATTCTGATCGAAGCAACCGCTGACGTTCAGACCGACATCGAGCCTTTGGCCGTTGCCAAACTGCTGGCCGCTGTCGTCAAGGAAGAGGCGCCCGGAATCGTGCTGGCAGGCAAGCAAGCCATCGACAATGACATGAACGCCACCGGGCAAATGCTCTCGGCGCTTTTGGGCTGGAGCCAAGCCACCTTCGTGTCCGAGCTGAAGATCGAGGGCGACAAGGCCGTGGTAACCCGCGAAGTCGACGGCGGCTTGCAGTCGATCACCGTCGCGATGCCGACGATTGTAACGGTGGACCTGCGCCTGAACGAACCGCGCTACGCGTCGTTGCCCAATATCATGAAAGCCAAGGCAAAGCCTTTGGCCATCAAGACGCCCGCCGATTATGGCGTTGATGTCACCCCTCGCCTGACTGTGGTGAAGACCACAGAACCGGCAGGCCGCAAGGCTGGTGTGAAAGTGGGCTCGGTCGACGAGCTGATTGCGAAACTGAAAGACGAAGCGGGGGTAATCTGATGGCCGTTCTTCTGATCGCTGATGTGAATGGTGCCCAACTGGCAACCGACGCGGTGGCCAAGGCGCTGACCGCGGTGAAAGCCTTGGGCGACGTGCATCTTCTGGTGGCAGGCCCTGCCGCCGCTGCCGCCGAAGCGGCCAAACTTGAAGGTGCGGCCAAGGTTCTGCACGCTGATGACGCGGGCCACGGCCTAGCCGAATCGCTGGCAGATCTGGTTGTGTCGTTGGCTGGCAACTATAGCCATATCGCCGCCCCGGCGACGGCCTATTCAAAAAACATCCTGCCGCGCGTTGCGGCTTTGCTTGATGTGATGGTGCTGTCGGATGTGACCGCTGTCATTGACGCCGACACCTTCGAGCGCCCGATCTATGCCGGCAACGCCATTCAAACCGTGAAATCTGGTGACGCCAAGAAAGTCTTTACCGTGCGCACCGCGGCTTTTGCGGCGGCAGGCATGGGTGGCGCGGCTGCAGTTGAGGCGGTTGCCAACAAAAGCTCTGCCTTGTCGGCTTGGGTCGAAGACCGCGTGGCGGCAAGCGACCGTCCGGAATTGACCAGCGCCAAAGTGGTTGTGTCGGGCGGACGTGGTGTTGGCTCGAAAGAATCCTTCGATCTGATCGAGGGTCTGGCAGACAAGCTTGGCGCGGCAGTTGGCGCATCGCGCGCGGCCGTTGACAGCGGTTATGCCCCGAATGACTGGCAGGTTGGCCAGACCGGCAAAGTGGTTGCGCCGCAGCTTTACGTTGCCGTTGGCATCTCGGGTGCGATCCAGCACCTTGCAGGCATGAAGGACAGCAAGATCATTGTTGCGATCAACAAGGACGAAGAAGCCCCGATCTTCCAGGTGGCGGACTATGGCCTTGTCGCTGACCTCTTCGCCGCTGTGCCGGAGATGACCGGCAAGCTCTAAGGGAGCGTCGGTTGGGCTGTTTTTAAAATTGCAAAAGGGCACTCCAGCGGGTGCCCTTTTCCGTTTGTCGACTTTGAAAATGGCCGGCTTTCCCCCTCCTAGATAAGCTGGCGCAGAACGGACACCAATCTTTTGGAAAGTTCGTAATGCACCGCAGGTCCGGGAAGGATCGCCGCGGCGGGGGCTTCCATCGGGCCAAAGGCCATCCCTTCGGCCCCTTTCGCGCGGGTTTCTGCGCTTGGCACCATCTCGACATAGGTGGTGGCGCGGGATTTAACGGCCGCAATCATCTCGGCATCAACCAACATGGGTTCGCGCGAAAGATCTGCCCGCCGCCCCGGCGCAGGGGGCGGGGCATCGGCCATCCACAAAAGCACCGTTGGGCAGGAAAGCTGCCCCAGGATATCTGTCATACGGTTCACCCAAACCGCCCGCAATTCCTCAGCCAAGACTTCGAACCGGTCGGGCGAATGGCCCTGCAAGACATGCATCAGATGCCTGGTAAAACTGAATTCCGTAAAATCCACCTGTTTGAACAACCCGCGCAGCAAAGGGGTCGGTCCGGTGAACCGGTCATTCCGTCGCGGATGAACGGAATAGTATTTGTTTGTAAGGTTTTGCGCTCCGGTTATCTGCACCACACAGGCCAGGCTTTGCGATGCCATCTCCATCAACTTGCGTTCTTGGACATAAACCTCGGGCCCAGCATTGACGCAGCCAAGGTTGACGACCTGAACATCCAGCATTTCTTCCAGCAGGTCCGGATACGGCGTGGGAATGAATTTCCCATAGGTTTCCGTTCCGCCCAGGCAGACGATGAAAGGGTCACGTAAATCCGCAGACGGGCCACGGAAGGACAGCCGTGAAGCTGCATAGCTGCACGGCGAATAGTCGAGCGCTCCCGCGCCCGGAAAGGCATAGGCCATCACACACCCAAGTTAGTTTCACACCCAAGCTCAGGCTCCGCGATTCCTCTTACCAATCCGCTAAGCTTTGCATTTGCTCGAAATGCTATGAGTTTTGCTGGCCTTGCCCCCGGTGCCCCCCACGGCCTATGGTGAGGCCAGTCAGTCGGGGGGCAGCATGGAAATCCGGTCGGTCGGGATTGTTGGCGCGGGTCAGATGGGCAATGGTATTGCCCATGTTTTTGCGCTTGCAGGCTATGATGTGCTGCTGAACGATATTTCGGAAGACGGGCTGAAGAACGCAGTCGCGATCATCGACAAAAATCTTGAACGGCAGGCCGCACGGGGCAAAATCACCTCAGAGGCGCATATCGGCGCCATGGCCCGCATCAAGACCACCCTTCACCTGCCTGATCTTGGGCCATACGATCTGGTCATTGAAGCCGCGACTGAAAAGGAAGCGGTAAAGAACCAGATCTTTGAAACGCTGGCCCCGCATCTTGGCCCGCAGACCATTCTCACTTCGAATACCTCGTCAATTTCCATCACCCGTCTGGCGTCGCGCACCGACAGGCCCGAAAGGTTCATGGGCTTTCACTTCATGAACCCGGTGCCCGTGATGCAATTGGTCGAACTGATCCGTGGCATCGCGACCAACTCTGAAACCTATGAAACGCTTCTGACTGTCGTCGCGCGGCTGGGCAAGACAGCCGCCAGCGCCGAAGATTACCCCGCCTTCATCGTGAACCGCATTCTGATCCCAATGATAAACGAGGCGGTCTATGCGCTTTATGAAGGCGTCGGCAACGTGCAGTCGATCGATCAGGCGCTGAAACTTGGCGCCAATCACCCGATGGGGCCCTTGGAACTGGCTGATTTCATCGGCCTGGACACCTGTCTTGCCATCATGAACGTTCTTCACGAAGGCCTTGCCGACACCAAATACCGCCCCTGCCCTTTGCTGACAAAATACGTCGAGGCGGGCTGGCTGGGCCGCAAGACCAAGCGCGGCTTTTATGACTATCGCGGAGAAACTCCGGTTCCAACACGGTAGACCGGTCGGACAAAATCCCGAACCGTCAGGAGCCCAGGTTCAACGTGTGCTCACGCAGCCAGGCCAGAAAACCGCGTGGATTTCCTTCCCACTTGGCAAGCTCGCTCGCCGGGATCGGCATTCCGATAAAGGGGCGCTGCGGCTTGAAAAGGGCGCGCTTGATTTCGTACAAAAGCAGACCCTGACGTATGGTGTCTGAAATCTGATTGGCAATCAGAAACGCCCGGCTGTTTTGGCCGGTAAAGTGCATCGGCAGGATCGTTGCCCCGGAAGACCGAACCATCTTGTGGGTGAAAACGTTCCATTCCGCCTCAATCGCGCTGCCCCACCAACCTTCGGACATCGCCACTTTTCCTGCAGGAAACAGGATGATCGCGCCCCCGGCTTTCAAGTGTTTCATCGTGTCGTCCCGCATCTTCAGGCCCAACTCGCGAGCATTCTGTTCATGGGGGAAGGGCACGGGGATCATGAACTCTTCGACTTCAGGAATCCCTGTCAGCAGGCTACGGGTCAGGATCTTGAAGTCAGACCGTACCCGATTGACGATTTCAGCCATGACCATCCCATCGACCAAACCATGCGGATGATTGGCAACAATGACCAAAGGGCCGGTCGGGGGAATACGCGCCACTTCCTCGGGCGGGGTGTCAATTCGAATGCCCATATGTCGAATGGCCTTGGGCCAGAACGGCGCACCGAATGGCGCGCCGGATTTCTCAAAGCTGCGGATCAGACGCAGAAGCTGGATCTTGGCTGTCAGCCATTCCAGGATGCGGATCGTGTTGGCCTTGATCGGATTGCTGAAGGTCCCGGCATAGGACAGGCGCCGCATGTCGTATTGCCGCTCGCCACTGGGCGTGGCCGCAGTCAATGCTACGGCAGCGTCTTCGATCTGCGGCGTATCGGTCACGAACTTATGCCTTCCGTCGGTGCCCAGCTTTAGCGATCTTCGCCAAAGCGGTTGGCTACCAAAGCTTCAAGCGCACGCGCAAGTTCTGCGGCTTGTGCCCCACTTGTCCGAACTTCAATAAAGGTTCCGCGAGAGGCTGCCAACATCAAAAGACCCATGATTGAATCGCCAGAAACCGTCATTCCGTCCTTGGTCACTTCGGCCATTGCGTCATGGGTCTCGACGAGTTCGACAAACTTGGCCGAGGCGCGGGCATGCAGCCCCTTTTCGTTGATGATTTTCAGCACCTGCGCAGTCATCCGATGCCTCCTTCGCCCAGATCGAGGCTATTGATGTACTTTCGCCCGGCATCCAGCGCGGCTGAAACAGCGTCTGCAACCGGCAGATCGCGCGATTTGGCCAGCTTAATAAGCAACGGCAGGTTTGCGCCATAAATGATTCGCCGTCCCGCTCCGGCACAGGCCATCAATGACAGATTGGAAGGAGAGCCCCCGAACATATCCGTCACCAACACCACACCCCGGCCCTTGTCCACATCATCAGCGGCCTGACAAATTTCGGCCTGCTTTTGCGACCGATCATGGTCGTCTTCAATGGTTATCGCCTTGATCGCGGGTTGTGGGCCCACGACATGCTCTATCGCGGCGAGATATTCGCGCGCCAGCCCACCATGTGCCACGATCACGATGCCGATCACGCGCCGATTACCCCGATTTTCCGGCCTGGGCATCGATTGCCCGGCGCTCTAGTTCCCGATGACGTTTTGACACTGGCCAGCCGGCCTCTGCAAGCACCTTGCTGAGATTTTCCGCTACGGCAACCGACCGGTGTTGCCCTCCGGTACAGCCAAAGCCGATGGAAAGGTGGGCTTTGCCCTCGGCAAGGTGGGCCGGCAAAAGCAAAAGCAGCAAACCCGCGACCCGCTCCGTGAATTCTGCAAAACGCGGATCTTCCATGACATGCTGGGCAACCGCATCATCCCGGCCGTCCTTCTGCCGAAGCTCGGGGTTCCAGTAGGGATTGCGCAAGAAGCGGCAATCGAACACCATGTCCAGCCCACGCGGAAGCCCGCGCTTGTAGCTGAACGATTGCACCGAAACGGCCATCGGCGCGGCAGAACCTTGGCTGAACCAGGTCTGGATTTCAGCCTTGAGATCGTGCGGCGACATTTCTGTCGTGTCGATCAGATGGTCGGCCCGCACGCGGATCGGCGCCAGCAGATCAATTTCACGGGCGATGCCTTCGGTTGGCGTTTCCCCCGACGCCAGCGGATGGCGACGCTTGGTCTGACTGTAACGAGAGATCAGGGCGCCGCTGTCGCAATCGAGATACAAAAGCTCCAGCCCGACGCGCGGATCGCGGGTAAGCGTATCGATCAGTTCGATCAAGGCCGTTGCGTTGAAATCGCGATTTCGCACATCAAGACCAAGCGCAATCGGATGGCCCAGCGCTGGCCCATCGATCAAATAGGGCACCAGCGACAGCGGCAGGTTGTCGATGACCTCATATCCAATATCTTCAAGAGCATGGATTGCAGTCGAACGCCCGGCCCCCGAAGGGCCTGTCACCAGCACAAGCCGATGCTCTTGCTGCTGTTGGTCATTTCTCTCGGCCAGAACGTGGGTCCTTTCAGGCGCTACGCCCGTATCTCAGCAAACACATAAGTGCGGCGGCAAGATGGGGTGCAGAACTTGAATACGCAAGGGCACAACTTACCCCGGCCAAGGTTATCTTGCGATATTCGGGCAGTCGCTCTGTCTCGGTTTGCCCAAGGTCCAACACCAAAGCGATTTCGGCGCTGGCAAGGGATGGCACAGTAAGTATGCCAAGAAAGCGCGCCTCGATCAGGCCGGAAATCGGGGCCGGGGCGCTTGCCACAAGGCGGCCCTCTTCCGGCGAAAGCAGGGTCTGGTCATCGGAGACAAGCGCGGCCCCCAAGGCCATCATCTGCAAAGCAAGAGCTGACTTTCCTGCGCCTGACGGCCCCAATATCAACAGACCGCGGCCCTCTACTGCAACGCAACTGGCATGCAGCAAAAGGGGTTCGCCAGGCATGCCCGTCACACCGGAAGACCCACGACGAACCTTGCGCCCAAGGGGTCAGAGGTTGGATCGGCGCTAGTTGGCCGAATATTCTCGGCCCAGATCACGCCGCCATGGGCCTCCACGATCTGCTTCGAAATCGAAAGGCCAAGGCCGGAATTGTTGCCGAAATGGGTCGCCGGACGGTCAGAATAAAACCGCTTGAACACCTTGGTCAGCGCTTGTTCCGGGATGCCGGGCCCAGTGTCTTCCACAACCACAAGAACCCGGTTTTCACGTCGGCGCGCCCAAACCCGAACCGCATCGCCTTCATCGCAGAAAGAAACCGCATTTGTGATAAGGTTGACGAAAACCTGCGCCAGTCGCCCCTCCAACCCATGTATCATGATTGGATCTGACGGGAAATCCGTAATGAATTCAACGCCTTTTTCACCGGCTTGCTGGCCAAGAAATTCTGTCAGATTGGTGAGCGTTGTGACAAGGTTGAATTCCTCTTCCTCTTCTTTCACCAATTCGCTGTCGAGCCGGGACGCGTTGGAAATGTCGGAAACAAGGCGGTCAAGGCGACGCACGTCATGGTCGATCACATCAAGCAGCTTTTCGCGATGCTCTTCTTTCTTGACCATTCGCAGACTGCCCACCGCAGAGCGCAGGCTTGCCAGAGGGTTCTTGATTTCATGGCTGACATCAGCGGCAAACTGTTCATTGGCATCGATGCGGTCATAAAGCGCGGCAACCATTCCACGCATCGCAACCGAAAGACGGCCGATTTCATCAGGGCGCGCGGCAAGATCTGGGATGCGGATCCGACCGGGCGACAGTTTGCGCGCGTCACGTTCGCGCCCAAGTTCAGCCGCGGCGGCCAAATCGGAAAGCGGGTTGGCGATGGTTGACGCCAGCACAAGACTAAGGCCGATCGACACCAAAAGCGCGATGACAAACATCTGCAAGATCTGTTCACGCTCATATCGCACAAGGCGGTTGATCTCACCTTCGGCGGAAGAAAGTGCGACAACACCCAAGACATTGCTGCCTTGCGTCACCGGGGTGGCGACAGAAAAAATCGCCCCGCCTTCACTGCCATTGCCCGTGGTTGCTGCCGTCTCGCCCAAGACAGCCTTGGCAAAAAGATTGCGGGAAAGATCAATACCCTTTGCCGGCGCGGTCTGCGAATTGCTGCCGCCGACAATACCTGAAACGCCGCTCCAGATGGTGTTCAGCAAATCGGAAATCACCGTCGAACGCGGCTTTTCCTGAGGCAGATCGAGACGTTCTTTGCCGACACCCTGGGCAACCAAAGCACCGGTCGGGTCAAACAAAAAGACTTCCAGCCCCGGACCGATCGCGATGCCATCCAACGACCGGGGCAGCCCCCCGGCCGATATCTGACCGGCACTGACGACATTGGCCACCAGTTGCGCCTCGGTCACCAATGCCTTTTCGCGCTGAATGACCAAGCTGTCGCGAAACGGATTAAGAAACAGCACACCCGCAACCAGAATAATCAAAGCCAACAGATTGAAAACGATGATCTTCCTGGCCAGAGGTGATCTGTTCAAGGAAATAAAGCCCCGGCGTGCGCGATGGGCGCTGATCGTCGGGTCCAGCGCAGCGTCGGGCGACTCCCAGTCTTCGCCCAACAGCAAATCGCCCGTGTTCACGGGTTTGGCACGGCCCATCTCAATCTTGCCCGCTACGGTCATTCTTCGTTGTAGCGATAGCCAATGCCATAAAGCGTTTCGATCGCGGAAAACTCTTCATCGACCGAGCGCATCTTCTTGCGCAAACGCTTGATATGGCTGTCGATGGTGCGGTCATCGACATAGACTTGGTCGTCATAGGCCACATCCATCAACTGATCGCGTGATTTCACGAAACCGGGCCGCTGAGCCAAGGCTTGCAACAACATGAATTCCGTAACGGTCAAGGAAACGTCCTTGCCCTTCCAGGATACGGAATGGCGCAATGGGTCCATCCGCAGATGCCCGCGTTCAATGATCTTCGTTTCTTCGGTTACGGCGACTTCACCGGTTACGATGGCGTCCTGACGGCGCAAGAGCGAGCGAATACGCTCAACCAGCAGCCGTTGACTGAAGGGTTTCTTAACATAGTCATCTGCGCCCATCCGCAGGCCGAGAACCTCGTCGATTTCATCATCCTTGGAGGTGAGGAAAATCACCGGCATCGAGGTTTTCTGCCGCAGTCGTTGCAGCAGATCCATTCCATCCATCCGAGGCATTTTTATATCCAGCACCGCCATATCAGGCAGGCGGCGGTTGAACGCATCCAATGCAGATTGACCATCGTTGTAGGTTTCGACTTCAAAGCCTTCGGCCTCGAGAGTCATCGATACAGACGTCAGGATATTCCTGTCGTCGTCCACAAGGGCGATCCTTGCCATGTTTGGTCTTCCCTATACTGCTCACTAGTACACTATTTTTTCTTCATGATCCATTTTCTGGGGAGGGAATCAACCAATATGTGCGAATCACCCCGGACATGCCCTCTATTGAGGCCCGAAAATTGCAAAGGAATGACTAATTTGCCGCAGTTGTTTCCGATGGTGTCAATTGATAGCGCTAATTGATGGATGGTTGCGCTAACTGTGCCATTGCGTCCTATTCCGAGCAAAACCTGCATGTTATAGGGCGCCCAAGGGTGGCTTTGCCGCCTGCAAACAGGGTTTTTCCAAGCCCTGAGAGCCAATTCATGACCATCCCGCCAGCCAAAGGCGGAAACCCGGAGCGAGCAGTATGACAAATGGACGTGTGAACCCGAAGGCGACGATTGAAGCGCAAGGCATCACTGGACTGGGTAACGTCTATTACAACTTTATCGAGCCGGCTTTGGTCGAAGCCGCCGTTACCCGCGGCGAGGGCCGTCTTGGCCAAGGTGGCGCTTTCCTGTGCACGACCGGGCAATTCACGGGCCGTTCGCCCAAAGACAAATTCGTTGTCCGCACGCCGTCGGTGGAAAACACCATCTGGTGGGAAAACAACGCCCCCATGGCCCCCGAAGCCTTTGATCGCCTCCATGCCGACATGCTGGCCCACATGAAAGGCCGCGATTACTTTGTGCAGGACCTGTTCGGTGGCGCTGATCCGGCGTACCGTCTGGACGTTCGGGTTGTGGCAGAACTGGCATGGCATGGCCTGTTCATCCGGCACATGCTGCGCCGCCCCGAGCGCGCCGAGCTTGATAGCTTCACCCCGCAATGGACGATCATCAACTGCCCGTCTTTCAAGGCCGATCCGGCCAAGCACGGCTGCCGTACCGAAACCGTCATTGCTTTGAATTTTGACAAGAAGCTGATCTTGATCGGCAACACTGCCTATGCGGGCGAGAACAAGAAATCGGTCTTCACCCTTCTGAACTATCTCTTGCCCGAAAAAGGCGTGATGCCGATGCATTGTTCGGCCAACCACGCGCCGGGCAATCTAGACGAAACCGCTATCTTCTTTGGCCTTTCGGGCACCGGGAAAACCACCCTTTCAGCCGCCCCGGATCGCACGTTGATTGGCGATGACGAACACGGCTGGTCCGACAACGGGACCTTCAACTTTGAAGGCGGCTGCTATGCCAAAACCATCAACCTAAGCGCGGAAGCAGAACCAGAGATTTACGCCACAACGTCGAAATTTGCGACCGTGGTCGAAAACATGGTCTACGATGCTGAAACGCTAGAACTTGATTTCGCTGATAAATCGTTGACCGAAAACACCCGCTGCGCCTATCCGCTGGACTATATCTCTAACGCGTCAAGCACCGGTCTGGGCGGCATGCCCAAGAATGTCATCATGCTGACCTGCGATGCCTATGGCGTGCTGCCCCCCATCGCACGGCTGACCCCGGCGCAGGCGATGTATCATTTCTTGTCAGGCTTCACCTCGAAGACCCCCGGTACCGAACGTGGCGTGGTTGAACCCACCCCCACCTTTTCGACATGCTTTGGTGCGCCATTCATGCCGCGCCGTCCGGAAGTTTACGGCAAGCTTCTGCAGGAAAAGATCGCCAAAACAGGTGCAACTTGCTGGCTGGTGAACACCGGCTGGTCGGGCGGCGCCTTTGGCACGGGCCGGCGTATGCCCATCAAGGCCACCCGCGCCCTGCTGTCTGCGGCGCTTGATGGTTCGCTCAACAAGGTTCAATTCCGCAAGGATACCAATTTTGGCTTTGAAGTGCCGGTTGAAGTGCCGGGCGTTGATGCCACACTTCTGGACCCGCGTGCGACCTGGGCTGACAAGGCCGCCTTTGACGCGCAGGCCGCCAAGCTGGTCAAGATGTTCTCGGAAAACTTCGGCCAGTATCTGCCCCATATCGACGCCGATGTGAAAGCGGCAGCTATCGGCTGATCTTGCGGCGCAAACGAAAAAGGGCCCTCGCCGTTTGCGGGGGCCTTTTTATTGGCAGATCAGGGTTTGAACGGCGCCATTCCGGCGCGGGCAAGCGCATCGGCCCGTTCGTTTTCAGCGTGCCCCGCGTGGCCCTTGAT
>JAIOXV010000021.1 GCA_021741465.1 Paracoccaceae bacterium | reverse complement strand
GTTTGCAGGGGGTCGAATTGGAAACCCGCGTGGAACTGACATCCAACCACGCCACATTCCGCGCGCTTGGCTTTGTGGAAAGCGGGCGGTCAGCGCATCCCGGTTTTGACCGCCCCACCTCTTTGACCTTTCGCAAATCGCTTTAGGGGCAAAGGGCCGGGGCGGCCAAGCTATGCCAGATAGGCGCGAAAGCTGCGCACGACCTCTTCGTAGACCGCACGTTTGAAGGGCACGATACCGTTCACCATCTCGTCGGCCTGCACCCAACGCCATGCGCTGAATTCGGGGTGATCGGTGGCAATATTCACCTGACCATCGCGGCCCACAAAGCGGTAGAGGAACCATTTCTGCCGTTGCCCGCGATACTTGCCGCCCCAGATCCGGCCCAGCAATTCAGGCGGCAGATCATAGGTCACCCAGCCATGGGTTTTGCCGATGAACTCTACCAGATCGGCTGTGATGCCGGTCTCTTCCCAAAGCTCGCGCAGCGCGGCCGCGCGGGGCTTTTCGCCGTCATCAATGCCACCTTGCGGCATTTGCCAAGCAGCTACCGGATTATCCAGCCGCTGCCCGCCAAAGATCAAACCTTCGGCGTTTATCAGCATGACGCCAACGCAAGGGCGGTAAGGCAGGGTTTCAGGATCAATCATTTTGAAACGGGCCGCCCAGGACGGGCGGCCCCCTTTTCGTCAAGGTTTCGGTGCAACCGCAGACAAGCCGCGCAGAATATCAACGGCGTAGGCCAGTTGATAATCCTCATCCCGCAGCTTTGCCGCCTCGATGGTGCGGGCGCGTTCTTCTTCCAGAAGTTTGCGCTCGTCCTCGCTCATGGAATCGTTGGTGATCGCGCCGCGCAGGTCCGCCTCAGAGCGCTGATTGCGGGTCTCAGCCTCTTCGCGGGCTTTCTTTTCTTCCTCGGTCTCGGGCTTCACCACGGGTTGGTTCACAACGATATCCGGCATGACGCCCAGCGATTGAATGGACCGGCCCGAAGGGGTGTAATAGCGCGCCGTGGTCAACCGCATCGCCCCATCCCCCTTAAGCGGGATAAGGGTTTGAACCGACCCTTTGCCGAAGCTTTTGGTACCGACAACGATCGCACGACGATGGTCTTGCAAGGCACCTGTGACGATTTCGGAAGCCGACGCGGACCCACCGTTGATAAGCACCACAACCGGCTTGCCCTCGGCCAAATCGCCGGGCTCTGCGTTGAAACGTTCCCCATCTTCGGCCGCGCGCCCGCGGGTCGATACGATCTCGCCCTTTTCCAAGAACGCGTCTGAAACCTTGATGGCCTGGGTCAAAAGGCCGCCCGGGTTGTTGCGCAGATCAATGACAAAGCCGTTGATCTTATCCATACCGCCCGCCTCAGAGACCATCTTCTTGATGCCCTCTTCCACGCCCGGATAGGTCTGATCGTTGAAGGTCGAAATGCGCAAGACCGCGGTATTGCCCACAAGGCGGGGCTTCACGGCAACCATCTTGATCCGGTCACGAATGATCGAAACATCGAAAGGTTCATCAACACCTTCACGCACCACCGTGATGATGATTTCAGATCCGACCGGGCCACGCATCTTGTCAACGGCATCATCCAGCGTCAGGCCAAGAACCGATTCCGCGTTTACATGGGTGATAAAGTCACCCGCCTTGATCCCCGCCAGATCGGCCGGCGTGCCATCCATCGGCGCCACAACTTTGATGAAACCGTCTTCTTGGGTGACCTCGATGCCAAGCCCGCCGAATTCGCCGCGCGTCTGCTCTTGCATCTCGTCAAAATCTTTGGCCGAGAGATAGCTGGAATGAGGATCAAGAGAGGTAAGCATGCCATTGATGGCAGCTTCGACCAGATCTTGGGTGTTCACCTCTTCCACATATTGGGCGCGGATGCGTTCAAAAATATCGCCAAACAGATCAAGCTGTTCATAGACGGAGGTTACCTTTTCCGCCTCTTGGGCCAACAGGGGTCCGGCGACCTGCGTGGTCAGGACAGCCCCCGCCAGCGTGCCGCCAATGGCCGCAAGTGCAAGTTTCTTAATCAAAGCGTCATTCCTCTGCTGCGGCCAGACCAGCAAACCACTCCAGTGGGTTCACCGCATCGGCACCATGCCTTAGTTCCAAGTAAAGCGTTTCCGAGCCCCGGACGCCACCAACTTCTTTGGCGGGAACCAGAAAGTCATCCCCTGCCGCCTCGCTTCCGCCCATCAAGCCAACCGCGGCCCCACGTGCAACAACTTCACCAACGGTTCCATACACCCGTTCGGGGCCCGCAAGAACCAGAAGATAGCCGCCCCCGGGCTCAAGGATAATCACGTTTCCGTAGTCCAACAGCGGCCCGACATAGCGAATGGTCGCAGCCCAAGGGCTGACCACCAGCGCGCCGGGGCGCGTTGCAAGGCTGAAACCGGGGCGCGTCACCCCGCGCGCATCGGTTTCGTTGGGTTTCAACAAAAGCGTGCCAAGGGCGGGGAAATCAAGCGTGCCCTTGGCACCCGCAAATGTGGCGCTGCCTGTGTCATCCAGCGCAAGCCCCGCGGCAAAGGCCTCAAGCGTGTCAGAGCTTTCAAGAAGTCCCTTCAGGATTTCAGGGTCTTCCGTGAAACGGCGTGGCAATTCGGTGCGGTCGGACATGGCCTGCGACAAGGCAGAACGCGCCGCTTGGGCGGCGGCAAGGCCGTCTGACAGGGTCTTTCCCGCGGCCAATTGCAAGTTTCGCAATTCGCCAAGTTCGGTCAGATCGGTGCGCAATGCCTCTGCCTCAACCTGCAACGCTGGGGTTACATCGGCCAGCATCATGCCAGAGCGCACCGTGCCCAAGGGACCGGTCGGATGCATCAGCAGCAAGGGGCCAGGCTCTGCCTCGATCGAGGACAGCACACCCAAAAGCTGGGCGATGCGATCACGTTTCATCTGAAATTGCAGCGTCAGGGCATCGTCGCGCAGCTCTGCCTGACGAAGGGCTTCACGCAGCGCGGCAAGCCCTTCTTCATAGGCGCGAATCGTACGGGTCAGGGCAGCCACCCTGTCTTTTGCGCGATCCGCCTCTTGCAAGGCGGTGACCGAGGCTTGCAGCGCCACCGCCGCCTCGGCTGCGTCCTCGGCAATGCCCGCCTGGGCCGCCGAGGCGGCAAAGGTCAACAAGCACAGGCCAAAGGCTGCGGTGCGGATCATGCGATAAGGCTTTCCCCAGTCATTTCAGGGGCTTGCGGCAGGCCCATCAAGTGCAGGATGGTTGGCGCCAAATCTGCCAGACGCCCGCCGTCGCGCAGCTTTGCGCCCGCAGGTCCGCCAACCAGAATGACGGGCACCGGGTTTACCGTATGAGCGGTGTGCGGACCGCCGGTCACCGGATCGACCATCATCTCGCAATTGCCATGATCGGCGGTGATCACCATTGCCCCACCCTTGGCTTTCAGGGCCGTCAAGGCCCGGCCAAGCCCCTGATCCACGGCCTCGCAGGCCTTGATCGCGGCGGGCAAGCTGCCCGTATGTCCAACCATATCCGGGTTGGCAAAGTTCACGACGATCAGATCAAAACCGCGCTCGATGGCGCTGACAAGGTGGTCAGAAACCTGTGCCGCGCTCATTTCGGGCTGCAGATCATAGGTTGCAACCTTGGTAGACGCGGGCATGGCGCGTTCTTCGCCATCATAGGGCACTTCACGGCCCCCGTTCAGAAAGAAGGTCACATGAGGGTATTTCTCGGTTTCGGCCAGCCTGAACTGGCTAAGCCCATGCTTGGACACCCATTCGCCAAGGCAGTTGACGATCACGCGTTTTGGAAAAGCCGTGGACATGAACTCATTGTGGGCAGAGGAGTATTCCACCATCCCAAGCATGGCAGACCAAGCCGGACGCGGGCCCGTGACAAAGCCATCAAAGCCCGGCTGCCCCAAGGCCGCAAGGATTTCGCGCGCGCGGTCGGCACGAAAATTCAGGCAAAAGAAGCCGTCGCCATCCTTGGCACCGGCATAATCTGCAATCACCGTCGGGGCGAGGAATTCGTCCGTTTCCTTTTTGCCATAGGAAAGCCGCACGGCTTCTGACCCGGTTCCGGCGTGGGTTTCAGCCTTTGCGTTAACGATTGCCTCGTAGGCGCGGGAAACCCGCTCCCAGCGGTTGTCACGGTCCAGCGCCCAATACCGGCCAATCACCGTGGCCAGCTTGGCCCCTGCGGGCAGAGCCGCTTCAAGATCAGCCACATGGGTAACCGCTGACGAAGGGGCCACGTCGCGCCCATCGGTGATGGCATGCAGCGCCACCGGCACGCCAAGGCCCGTCAAAGCGCGGCAGGCGGCAATCACATGGGTGATGTGGCCGTGAACCCCCCCGTCCGAGATAACGCCCATCAAATGGGCCGTGCCGCCACGGGCCCTGACCGTGGCAGCAAACGCCAAAAGCGCGTCATTCTTGGCAAATGATCCGTCCTCAACCGCGAGATCAATCGCCCCCAGATCCATTGCAACCACCCGCCCCGCCCCGATATTGGTATGGCCGACCTCGGAATTCCCCATCTGGCCGCGCGGCAGGCCGACATCCGGGCCAAAGGTGGTCAGGGTTGAATGCGGGCAGCTTGCCCACAAGGCGTTGAAATTCGGCACATGGGCCTGGGCCGGGGCAGAACTCATAGGGTTTGGCCCAATGCCCCAGCCGTCCAGGATGCACAGCACAACCGGTTTACGCGCGCTCATTTGCCTGCCCTTTCAAGGTTGTCCTGCTTTTAGCGCCCCCAACCGCAAGGGACAACGTCAGCCTTTGCCTACCAGCCAATCAAGCGCCCGCGTCGGCAACAAACGGCGCGCCAGGCCGGCAAAATAGGTTGGAAGCGTAACGTAATAGCGCGCGTGCGGCCGGGGGGCCTCTAGCGCATGGATCAGCTTTTTGGTCACCGCAGAGGGCAGCAATTCGAACGCGTCCGGTTTGGTCTTTTCGGCGTAAAGTCTTTCGCGCAAGGCACCGTATTCTTCACGGCGGGCCGAAGCCTGCCAGTTGATCCAGCGTTCGAAATGCGGAATGGCCTTGGCGCGAATATCGGTCGCGATCGGGCCCGGCTCGATCAGCACAATGTCGATGCCCGTGCCGGCCATTTCAAAACGCAAAACGTCGCTCAGCCCCTCCATCGCGAATTTTGTGGACACATAGGCACCGCGCCATTTGGCGCCAACCAGCCCAAGAACAGACGAGCAATTGATAATACGGCCATGACCTTGGGCGCGCATGATCGGAATAAGCCGGCGGGTCAGATCGTGATAGCCAAACAGGTTGGTCTCAAAAATCTCGCGAAGCGCATCGCGTGGCAGATCTTCCACCGCACCCGGACAGGCGAAGGCCCCATTGTTGTAAAGCGCATCCAAACTTCCGCCGGTGCGCGTCAACGTCTCGGCAACTGCGGCTTCGATGCTGGCTTCATCCGCGTAATCCAGCACAAAGCTTTCAAGACCCTCGGCCCGCAAGCGCGCGCAGTCAGCCTCTTGTCGGCAGGTCGCGAAAACCCGCCAGCCCCGCTTGGCCAAAGTATGCGCCGCATCATAGCCAATGCCGGATGAGCAGCCAGTTATCAGAACGGATCGTTGCATCTTGCCTCCGAGGTTACGGGGCAGGTTTAGGGCTTTGCCCTGCAAGAGGAAAGCCAGAGCGACAATCACGGACCCGAATTTGGCCCCAATCTCCCCGCACGCACAGCCTATTCTTCGATGAGCAATCTCGAAGCGACATAGCCTTCGATGCCGTCGCCTTCGATGCGGATCAAAGACCAGCCCTCTGGGCCCTCACCTTCAACCAGCACAAGAACGGCTTCGCCTTTGGGCAAGCGGTCGATCACGGCATGATCTTTTCCCGGCCCCTCGCGAACATTGATGCTTTTTGAACCAACATAAAGTACCCGGCCTTCGGGCAGGGTTGGCGGCGCTATGGGCGCAGCCTCCACCAAAACCGGGGCAGACATCAGCGGCTTTTCGGGAACAAAAGACGCGACGACGACCTGCGACGCGGGCGCCGCAACAGGCGCAGGGGTCGCGGCACGCTCGGCGACAGTTTCAGTCTCAGTAGCGGTTTCGGCCAAAGCGATGGGTTGCGAAACAGCAGACTTTTCCGCCTTTGCCTGCATCAGACCGAACCGGGTCTGGCCCCGATCCTGACCACCGATCAGCATCGCTGCATACATTCCAACCAATAATACCGCCAACAACCGGAACATGTGCTTCCCACCAAACCATTACCGTCTCTTCCTAGCATGATTCCCTTAAAGTTTCATGGGGAAGATTTCGTATTCTTGCCCCGTGCCACATTCTGGTCACATTTTTCCGACTGGACCACCGGGCCGGTCTTGCATACACAACATGCATGTCTACGACCGATGACGACGACAACATCCAGCCCATGACGGTTTCGGAACCGCTCAGCCGTGCCATCGGCGAGCGGTATCTTACCTATGCGCTGTCAACCATCATGCACCGCGCCCTGCCCGATGCGCGCGACGGGCTGAAACCGGTCCATCGCCGGATCCTGTTTGCGATGCGAGAGTTGCGGCTCAGCGCAACCAGCGCCTTTCGTAAATCGGCCAAGATTTCCGGCGATGTCATGGGGAACTATCACCCGCATGGCGACTCGGCGATTTATGATGCGATGGCCCGTCTCGCCCAAGATTTCAACGTGCGCTATCCGCTGGTCGATGGGCAGGGCAATTTTGGCAATATCGACGGCGACAACCCCGCCGCCAGCCGATACACCGAAGCCCGCCTGACGGCGATTGCCGAAACGCTGATGGAAGGGCTGGCGGAGAACGCCGTGGACTTCCGGCCGAACTATGACGGCACGCTGGAAGAGCCCGTGGTTATGCCCGCCGCCTTTCCAAACCTTTTGGCGAACGGGTCGTCGGGCATTGCGGTCGGCATGGCCACCAATATTCCACCACACAATCTGGACGAGTTGATCCAAGGCTGTCATGCGCTTTTGAAAGACCCAGACACGACTGACGAAGAACTGGTCAAGCTGATCCCCGGTCCAGACTTTCCCACAGGTGGCGTGATCGTTGAAAGCAAAGCCGCCATTCTGGAATCATACCGCACCGGCCGTGGATCGTTCCGAACACGGGCAAAGTGGGAAGTCGAAGATCTTGGCCGTGGAACCTGGCAGATTATCGTCACCGAAATTCCCTATCAGGTGCAAAAGTCCAAGCTGATCGAAAAACTGGCCGAACTTGTGAACCTGAAAAAGGTGCCACTTCTGGCCGATGTGCGCGATGAAAGCGCCGAAGATGTCCGGATCGTGCTGGAACCGCGGACGCGCAGCGTTGAGCCTGACATGCTGATGGCCGCGCTTTTCCGCAATTCCGATCTGGAAAGCAGGTTCAGCCTGAACATGAACGTGCTGATTGATGGCAAGGTGCCAAAGGTCTGTTCGCTGAAAGAAGTGCTGCGCGCGTTTCTGGACCACCGGCGCGAGGTGCTGCGGCGGCGCTCTGAACACCGGGTTGAAAAGATCGACGCACGCCTGGAGGTGCTGGAAGGTTTCATAATCACCTTCCTGAACCTTGATCGCGTGATCGACATCATCCGCTATGATACCGATCCCAAGCGCGCCCTGATGGCCGAAGACTGGGGCAAGACCCACGTCCGCGCGCTTTCGGAAAAAGACTATGTTCCCCCCGCCCCGGGCGAAGGTGAACTTAGCGAAGTGCAGGCCGAAGCCATTCTGAACATGCGGCTGCGGTCGTTGCGCAAGCTGGAAGAGATGGAGCTTTTGGCAGAGCGCGACGCGCTGATGAAAGAGCGCGCCGATCTGGCGGATCTTTTGGAAAGTGATCGCCGTCAGTGGAAGCAGATCGGCATCGAACTGGATGCCATTCGCAAGCAATTTGGCAAGGCTACCGTTCTGGGCGCCCGCCGTACCGCCTTTGCCGAAGCGGGCGACGTGGAAGAAATCACCTATGAGGCCATGATCGAGCGCGAGCCGATCACCGTGATTTGCAGCCAGATGGGCTGGATCCGCGCCATGAAGGGCCATGTCGATCTGGCGACCGAGCAAAAGTTCAAAGACGGCGACGGCCCGCGCTTTGCCTTCCATGCCGAAACGACAGACAAGATCATTCTGGTTGCCGCGAACGGCCGTTTCTTCACGCTTTTGGGTGCCAATCTGCCCGGAGGGCGCGGCATGGGTGAACCTGTGCGCCTGATGGTCGATCTGGCCAATGACACCGAAATTGTCGATTTGATGATCCATCGCGCCGGCGAAAAATGGCTGATCGCCTCCAGCGCCGGGGATGGGTTTGTTCTGCCGTCGGACGAAGTTGTCGCCCAGACCAAGGCCGGAAAACAGGTGCAATCCCTTGGCTCAGGTGTGAAGACAGTACTATGCCGTCGCGTTGCAGGCGACACCGTCGCCGTGGTTGGTGACAACCGTAAGATGCTGGTTTTCCCTTTGTCCGAGTTGCCAGAGATGGCAAAGGGCAAGGGTGTGCGCCTGCAGAAGTACAAGGATGGCGGTCTTTCGGACGCAACAACCTTCACCTTGGCCGACGGCCTTTCGTGGAAAGACCCCGCCGGACGGACGCGCAGCGAGACCGAGCTTTCGGAGTGGCAGGCTGCACGCGCCAGTGCGGGCCGCATGGCCCCGCGCGGCTTTCCACGGGACAATCGGTTCACCTGAAAGCGCGTATGGGGGAACCTTCGTTCTGATTGCCTTGCGCCCGCTAAGCGATTTGCAAATCGAAGGTGACATCGGCAAGGTGCAGCAATGATCTTTGGTCCGGCTTCCACCGCAAATCCTTTTTCTGATCCGCACCTCTTTTGGTGCGAAGCACCCTTTGCGGTCGCAGATCTTCACAGTTTAACCCATGAAGTTTTGGGCTTTGGGCCCGTGTCTGCCCAACTGCCCGACGATCTGCACAAGGCCGTTGCCAAACGCCGGACAGAATTTCTTGCGGGCCGCCTCTGCGCTGCTGCGGCCTTGCGTCAGGCGGGTATGCCCGAATTCGTCGGGCGCGACGGGCGCGCACCGATTTGGCCCAATGGCGTGGCGGGATCGATCAGCCACAGCAACAGCCGGGCAATCGCGGCGGTTTCAACCCATTATCACTTTGTCGGGCTGGACTGCGAAGCCCTGGTGCCGCACGACCGCGCGGCCCAGCTTTGCGCCGCAATTTTTACCGAGCACGAGGCCCGCCTTCGCCCCGACGCCATGCCTTATGGCGTGTTCTTCACGCTGGTCTTTTCGGCCAAGGAAACGCTGTACAAAGCCCTTTCCCCGCGCCTTGACCGGGTTCCCGATTTTCTTGAAGTCACCCTGAACAAGCTGACCCCCGGCGCGGTGTTGGTGGACTTCGAAGGCCAGACCCATCGCGTGCAGTTCAGGCTTTCGCAAAAAGACTGCGTGACGCTGCTTTTGGCCTAGGGCTTGTAAAGATCAAGCGTCTGCAATTCATCCAGAAGATCAAGCAATTGCTCGACTTTCTCTTGCCCGAAATCGCGTTCCAGGCGGGCAAATATGGCATTGCTTTCCGCCATATGCGCCAGGATCAGCGCGCGCCCAGCCTCTGTGATGGCCGCAATGGATTTGCGGCGATCGTCGGGGTCGGTCCCGCGAGTGGCCAGCCCTTCCTCTTCCATGGCCCGAATGATCCGCGTCAGGCTGGGCAGCAACAAACAGGCGTCCTTGGCCACTTGGGTCAGTTCGGTCGGACCGCGTTCGTCCAACACACGCAAGACACGCCATTTCTGTTCGTTGATGTTTGATTGAGACAGCATTTCGCGGATCGGCCCCATCACCGTTTCGCGTGCCCGCAACAAGGCAATGGGCAAGGATCGACGCGTGCCGCGCAGGGGCTTGGGGGTGTCATCACTGCTGAACATGGTCCTTTTTGCCGCGTTTCGGCGACCCAGACAAGGGCGCGCGCGGCATCAGGCTTGACATCTTGCGAAAACTGCTTAACATGTGAAGTATAAGGATCTGCCCCACAGCACGCAGGAAACGCGCGGTGAAGGGAGAGACCATGGGTGAAATCGTTCTGACCGCAAAGGTCACACATGTGCCGACAATGCTGTTGTCGGAACGTCCAGGCCGGCTGTTTGGCACCCGCGCCCAAGCAATCGAAGGCCACCGCGAAATCGGACGCAGAGCGCGGGCGCTTGGGGTGGACACGATCATTGTGCTCGACACGCATTGGATGGTGAACGCGGGCTATCACATCAATGCCAACGCGCGCTTCAAGGGCACCTATACCAGCCACGAATTTCCCCAGTTCATTCAGGGCTTGGCCTATGATCTGCCCGGCAATCCAGCCTTGGGCGATTTGATTGCCGAAAAGGCAATGGGCTTGGGGGTTTACACCCTGTCGCATCAGGTCGAAACGCTGGATCTGGAATATGGCACGCTGGTGCCCATGCATTACATGAACCCCGAGGGCGATCTGAAGGTGGTATCAGTTTCGGCCTATTGCACGGTGCATTCTTTTGAAGGGTCGCGCACGATCGGCGAAGCGATCCGCGCGGCTGTTGAGGCATCAGGTTGCAGGGTGCTTTTGCTCGCCTCGGGCTCGCTTTCGCACAAAATCTGGGCAAACGAGCTTTACGAGGCAAATAACGGCACCTTCACCATCAGCAGCGAGTTCAACCGCCAATGTGACCTGCGGGTGCTGGAACTGTGGCAGGCCGGCGAGATTGCGACCTTCCTGAAAATGCTACCGGATTATGCGGTGCATTGTTCTGGCGAAGGCACGATGCATGACACGTTCATGCTGTTCGGCGCTCTGGGCTGGGATGCATATCACGGCAAGGGCGAGTTGATCGGCGAATATTTCCCATCTTCCGGAACCGGGCAGGCCAATGTGGTCTTCCCGGTCTAGCGGTTAGCCTGCAAAGTGCCGATCGCCGCGCGCCTCGGCCAAATCCATTTGCCGCTGCCGTTCGCGAAAACGGGCGCGGTCTTCGTCTGAGTATTCTGCAAGGCAATGGTGGCACTGGCAGCCGCGCTCGTATTCCGGGCGCTGCTTGTCATCGGGTGACAGGGGCCGACGGCAGGCGTGGCAGCTGTCAAACTGGCCCGGAACCAGCCCATGGCCGACTGACACCCGGCCATCGAAGACATAGCATTCGCCATCCCAAAGCGACTGTTCGCGCGGCATTTCTTCAAGATATTTCAAAATGCCGCCCTTCAGGTGAAACACCTGGTTCTCACCCAATCCAAGCAGATAGTTGGTAGATTTTTCGCAGCGAATGCCGCCTGTGCAGAACATTGCAATGCGTTTACCGTGAAATCTTGCACGATTCTTCTCCCACCAATGCGGGAAGTCGCGGAATGTTCGAATGTCAGGATCAACCGCCCCCTTGAAGGTGCCAATCGCCACCTCGTAATCGTTGCGGGTGTCGATCACCGCGACATCGTCCGCGGCAATCAGGTCGTTCCATTCTTTGGGGGAAAGATAGCTGCCCACACGCGATGTCGGATCAACGTCCGGCTGCCCCATGGTGACAATTTCGCGTTTCAGCTTCACCTTCATGCGGCCGAAGGGCATCGCTTCGGCAAAGCTTTCTTTATGCTCAAGCGCAGCACACCCCGGCAAAGCCCGCAAATGCGCCAAGACCGCATCAATACCCGCACGCGGACCGGCGATGGTGCCGTTGACCCCCTCGCGCGCCAGCAGCAATGATCCCTTGACGCCGTGCGCCTGACAAAGGTCCATCAGCGGACCGCGCAGAGCAGCGGGGTCGTCAAAACGGGTGAAGTGATACAAGGCGGCAATGGTCAGCATGCGCGCGAAATAGGCCAAAGGGCAGATTTGGGCAAGAGGCGGCGCTGTCGCAGCTTCATCGTTGCCAAGCAGGCGACCGCGCCTTAGGCATTGGAAAACGCTAAGGAGACCGCAATGCGCAACAATGATGAAGCCCTGATTGTCATCGACGTGCAGAATGACTTCTGCCCCGGCGGCGCCTTGGCCGTTGCCGGGGGCGATGAGATCATCCCCCGGATCAACGCCTTGATGCAGGAATTTTCCGTGGTGGTCCTTACACAGGATTGGCACCCCCCCACCCATTCCTCTTTTGCGGCGATGCACGCGGGCAAAGCGCCTTTTGACAGCGTCAACATGCCCTATGGGCCGCAAACCCTGTGGCCGTCCCATTGCATCTGGGGAACCCAAGGCGCGGCTTTTCACCCCGATCTGCACACCGACCCGGCCGATCTTGTCATTCGCAAGGGCTTTCGCGAGGCGATCGACAGCTATTCGGCCTTCTTCGAGAATGATCGCAAAACCGCCACCGGCCTGCATGGCTATTTGCAAGAGCGCGGCGTCAGGAAAGTCACGCTGGTTGGCCTTGCGACAGATTTCTGTGTTGGATTTTCGGCCCAGGATGCAGCAGGTCTTGGCTATGCCACGACAGTGCTGGAAGGCGCGTGCCGGGCAATTGATTTGGGCGGATCGCTGGCCGCGGCAAAAGCCAGCACCCAGGCGGCCGGGGTGATCTGGCTTGACTAGGCGCACCGCTTTGACCTTTGGGTGCCGTTCGGCTTAGATGCCGGAAATTTGAAAAGGGACCAGCATGGTCGATATCGCCACCCGTGTGCACAACCACAACTGGAGGATCGACCCGATCGTTCGGTCTTTGATCGACACGGACTTTTACAAGTTGCTCATGTGTCAGTCGATCTTTCGCAACAAGCCAGACACCCAAGTAGAGTTCAGCCTGATAAACCGCACAACCAACGTGCGTTTGGCAGACCTGATCGACGAAGGAGAGCTGCGGGAACAGCTTGACCATGTCCGCAGCCTGTCTTTGACCCGCGGCGAAAGCACTTGGCTGCGCGGCAACATGTTTTATGGCAAGCGCCAGATGTTTCGCCCCGATTTCATGGAATGGTTCGAAGGCCTGCGCCTGCCCGACTACCACCTTGAAAAACGCGATGGCCAGTTCGAACTCACCTTTTCTGGCCGTTGGGCCGAAGTGATGCTGTGGGAGATTCCGGCACTTGCCGTGCTGATGGAACTGCGCAGCCGCGCTGTCTTGAAGGCCATGGGCAAGTTTGAACTGCAGGTGCTTTATGCCCGGGCAATGACCCGGATCTGGGAAAAAATCGAACGCCTCCGCGCGATCGAAGGCCTGAAGATTGCCGATTTCGGCACCCGCAGGCGGCACAGCCACCTGTGGCAGGATTGGTGCGTGCAAGCGATGCAAGAGGGCTTGGGCACAAAGTTTATCGGAACCTCGAACTGCAAGATCGCCATGCGGCGCGACATCGAAGCCATTGGCACCAACGCCCATGAACTGCCCATGGTCTACGCCGCCTTGGCCGAAACCGATGCGGATTTGGCGCAAGCCCCCTATCAGGTTCTTGCCGACTGGCATGAAGAGCACGACGGCAATCTGCGCATCATGCTGCCCGACACCTATGGAACCGAAGGGTTCCTGCGCAAGGCACCTGACTGGCTGGCAAGTTGGACCGGTATTCGCATTGACAGCGGCGATCCTGCCGCGGGGGCCGAAACCGCAATCAGATGGTGGAAAGAGCGCGGTGAAGATCCGAAAACCAAACTGGTGATCTTTTCAGATGGCCTTGATGTCGCGGAAATTGAACGGCTGAACGCCCAGTTTCATGGCCGTGTGAAAGTGTCTTTCGGCTGGGGCACCATGTTGACCAATGACTTCCGCGGCCTTGTCGATGGGGATCGGCTTGCGCCCTTCAGTCTGGTCTGCAAGGCAGTTTCCGCCAACGGCCGACCCACCGTCAAACTGTCGGACAATGCCAACAAGGCCATCGGCCCCGCAAGCGAGATTGCCCGATATAAACGGGTGTTCGGTATCGGCGAACAGGCAGCACAGGTGCTGCGGGTATAAGTCAGAACAGCCGCAGGACCATAAAGATCAGTGCGGATAGGACCGCGGTAAGCGGAACCGTCACCACCCAAGCCGCACCAATGCCCAAGACATGCGCGCGCCGCACCAGTTTGCGGCGGCTGCGCTCTTCGGGGGAAACCGGGGTGCCCTTCAGAATGTTCTGCGCGCGGAACTTCCGGTCCGCGTGCCATTCGCGGTAAAATCCAACACCGAAGACCGCGCCAACTGCGATATGGGTGGACGATACTGGCAAACCCAACCAAGACGCCACAATCACCGTGATCGCCGCCGAAAGCGCCACGCAATAGGCGCGCATCGGGTTCAGCTTTGTAATCTCGGATCCGACCATCCGGATCAGCTTCGGGCCGAAAAGCATCAGTCCGAAGGATATCCCAAAGGCACCGATCAGCATCACCCAATAGGGAATTGTCACCTTGCTGGCCGTTCCCGCATCTTGCACAGCGTGGACGATGGCCGCCAAAGGACCAACAGCATTGGCAACATCATTCGCCCCATGCGCAAAGGACAGCAGCGCCGCTGACGCGATCAGCGGCACGGCAAACAGTTTCTTCAGCGACTTCTTGCGGTTCTCCAAACCTTCCGACTGCCGCCGCACGATTGGGCGCATCACCAAGGTGGTGGCAAGACCAAGCCCAAGGCCGGCAAACAAGGCATGGCCCAGGCTGATATCGACAATCTTCTTAAGACCCTTCATCGCCAGATAGCTGGCAAAGGCGCCAACCATGATGCCGATCAGGATCGGCACCCATTTGCGAGCAGCTGAAATCTTGTCTTCAACGTCATTGATGGTGGCTTTGATGAAGGCCAGGAAGGCGGCGGCAATGAACCCACCCATCAGCGGTGAAATAACCCAAGATGCCGCAATCTGGCTCATTTTCGGCCAGTTGACAGCCTCAAAACCAGCAGCGGCAATCCCGGCCCCCATGACACCCCCGACAATCGCGTGGGTGGTGGACACAGGTGCGCCCAGCCACGTCGCAAGGTTCAGCCATAAAGATGCAGCGATCAGCGCGGCCATCATCGCCCAGATGAAGACGTCGGGGTCCGCAACGGCAGCAGGGTCGACGATGCCGCCCGAAATGGTGGAAACCACGTCGCCACCTGCAATCAACGATCCGGCAGTTTCGCAGATGGCGGCGATCACCAATGCTCCACCCATGGTCAGGGCATTGGCGCCAACCGCGGGGCCCATGTTGTTGGCAACATCGTTCGCGCCAATGTTCAAAGCCATATAGGCCCCGAAAACCGCAGCTGTCACGATCAACGCGCTTCCCGGCGTTCCGCCCGAAAGTGCAAAGGCAACAAGCCCGCAGATCACGATAAAGACCACCGAGACGCCAATACCGAATGATGGTTTTGAAATGGCAGCGGTGGCGTTTTCCAACTGGCTCAGACGGGCCAGATCCTTGTCCAGCGTCTTCCACTTGTTCTGCGTCGGATCGGGCGTCAGGTTCATAGGTTAGCCTGTCACAAATCGGTTACAGGCCCGGTCACTATCCTGTCGCCCTTTGGGCGGCAACTGATTTCAGACTTATCCCCAGCGGTCGAACATTTTTTCCGCCCACATGCAGGCGCGGGCAAGGTGCCGCGGGTGGACCGGGTCTCCGGGCGCCAATCGTGGCATCGTCCAGCCCACACTGGCGCAGGTGCGTGCCAAAGTGAAAAGTTCAACGGCTTTGCGGTTCTCAGTGCCATAGCCCTGCATCAGCGCATCGCGGATCTGGTCATAGGCGGGCTCGTAGAGATTTTGCGACAAGACCGTTCCCAGATCATAAAGCCGGAAGCCGATGCCAGAATCATCGAAATCGATCAATGAAAGAGAATGGCCGTTCATTAATATATTTTCGCGCAAGACATCGGCATGTATTGGGCCAAGACTGCCATCAAAGCCTGCCAGAAAATCGCGCAGGAATGCACGGGCGCGGGCCAAGATCGCACGCTGGCCTTCTGTTGCCTCAGGGTGCTCCCAAAAACGGCCCCAGAACGGGGCTTCGCCAAGCAACCCCTCAAGATCCCAACGCGGCCGGATGAAATCACTTGGCAACGTCAAGCGGTCCGTTGCGGCGTGAAAGTCAGCGATCAACCGCCCCAGCGTTCGGTGCTGCTCCAAAAGCATTGGCAGCGGGCGTTCATAAGGGATCCCTGCTTCGCCCAAGGCCTCGCCCTGCACCCAATCAATAGCGCTGGCCTTGCGGCCAGTAGAGAGCGTGACAAGAAGATTGCCGTCGGTCGCAGGCAAGGCGGCCGGAACATTGACACCGGCGCGGGCCAAGGCCGCGCACCACCAAAGCTCTGATCGGATTGCGGCATCGTCCTGATACCCTTCGCGGTGCAAACGCAGCGCCGCCCTGCCCTGTGGCAAAGCAATTTCAAACACCGCATTCTCCCGATTGCGGATCATCCGAATTGGGGTGGCATTCCAGTGCAATGACGCCTCGGCGGCAAGATCATGAATTGTCATTCGCTTATCTTCACTTCTTTCAGGGCGGCATGCAGATTATCGATAAGAAAATCGGCATTCTTGATTGCGAAGGGCATAGGCGGGCGAATTTTCAGAATATTCCGCCCCGCCCCGATCACGTTCATCAACACACCTCTCGCCACCATGTTCTCGACCAGATCGGCACAAAAACGGGTGGCGGGTTGGTCGTCATCGTTAAGAAACTCAGCGCCAAAAAACAGGCCATTCGCGCGCGTGTCGCGCAATAGCGGGTGAGAGAGATTGGCCATACGCGCAGCAACATACGCCGAGCTGCGGACAGCATTGTCTTGAAGACCTTCGTCGCGGATCACATCCAACACAGCCAAAGCCGCAGCGGCTGACACAGGATTTCCACCGAAAGTGTTGAAATAGCTGAACGAATTTCGGAAGGCTGCCATGACATCTGGGCGTGTTGCCACGGCACCAACCGGATGGCCATTGGCCATGGGCTTGCCCATCACCACCACATCAGGGGCAAATCCCAGCTTGTCATGGCCCCAGAAATGACTGCCTGCGCGGCCAAAGCCCGGCTGCACCTCATCGGCTATGACAACGCCACCTGCGGCACGGATTGCAGAAATCGTCGGCGCCAACCAGCCGCGAGGCAACGAAGGCAAGCCCTCGTTTGCGAACATAGGACACAGCAGGATGCCCGAACAGCCAAAGCCCGCAGCCTCTAATTCCGCAACTGCCTGCGCAACGTGGCCCGCGAAAACGTACCCGTCAGGATCAGCGCGTTTCAAGCTGTCAGGTGCCGGCACCAAACGAATATTGGGCCAGCGCCCACCAATAGGTGGCTTGCGGGTCGACAGTTGGCTGACCGCCATCGTGTTGCCGTGATAAGTTGCGTCCGTGGCGATGATGCCGGTCTTGCCCGTCGCCGCCTGTGCCATTCGCAAGGCGATATCGTTGGCCTCTGATCCGGTGCAGGTCATGATTGCCTGTGAAATGCCGTGACCAAAGGTTGCGGTGAGACGCTCGATATAGTCGAGAACGCCGTCATGCAGATAGCGGGTATGGGTGTTCAACATTCCGGCCTGCGAACTGATCGCCTGCACCACGCGCGGATGGCAATGGCCGACATGCGGTACATTGTTGTAGCAATCAAGATAGCGTTTTCCGTCCGCGTCCCAGACCCAGACGCCTTCACCTTTCACAAGATGAACAGGCATTCGGTAAAAGGTTGGAATGTTCGGTCCCATCAACCGCGCCCGGCGATCCAGAAGTGATTCCATCATTCTTCATCTCCTACTTTTCCGCGCAGTGACTTGACTTCGCCACGCTGAATCTTTGCCGCGATGCGCCGGCGCTGGCTGCCAAGGGTTGGCTTTGTGGCAATTCGGCGCTTTGGCGCGATCAAGGCGGCGCGGATCATCTCGGCCAGCCTTTCGCGCGCGATTTCCCGGTTGCGGGCCTGGTATCGCGTGTCTTCGACCTGAACGATCAACGCGCCTTCCAGCGTCCATTTCCGCCCGGCAATCTTTCTGAGCCGCGCCTTCACGGCGTCTGTCAGATGCGGCGAGCGGGCGGCCTCGAACCGCAACTCCACCGCTGTGGATACCTTGTTCACATTCTGCCCACCGGGACCGGACGAGCGGACGAAACTTTCCGTCAACTCCCAGTCGGCAATGTGGATGGTTTCGGAAATCCAAAGCATGTCCGCAAGCTAGCGAGGAAGCCCCAAAAGAGAAAGGGCTGCCGACACGCGGCAACCCTTTCCGAGATCCAAGGAGATGAGCCAGTTAGGAGCCTCATCCAACCAAGTGGTCTGTTTCACCAAGGGATTGCCCTTAGAAAACACCCCCCATGACTGTCCCGACGCGTCTCTCCAATATCACTCTAGACACTGGATCACCTCCTTTCAAAAAGTTGCCGATAAGGTGAGCCTGACACAGATTTTGTGTTCGTCAACAGTTTTTACGCTACCCGTGCTGCAAGTTTCCCAAGAATGAGACGGAAAGGAACCAATGCCACGATCGCGAGCAGCAATTTTACCATCCAATCCGCCACCGCCAGCGATACCCAAAGCGGGGCAACCGGCCCCACCCCAAGAAGCGGCAGCATGTCCCCCGCCCAAGAGACATCGTTTGCCGGCTCCAACGCCGAAAGTGCGGCCGAAAAGGCGATGGTGAAAAACAGCGCAGTGTCGAGCATCGAAGATATCAGTGTCGAAATCAGCGGCGCGCGCCACCACGAACCGGCGCGCAAACGGTTGAACACCGCCACGTCGGAAAGCTGGGCGGCCAGAAACGCCACGCCCGACCCTATGGCCACGCGCAAGCTGACAAGAGGGCCAAACTCACCCACAATCTGCGCCCCGATCAGCGAGCAGATCACACCAACCACAAAGCCGACAAGCACCACGCGCCGCGCCGCGGCGGCGCCTTGCAGGCGGTTTGTCAAGTCTGTGACCAGAAAGGCGAAGGGATACGTGAAAGCACCCCAGGTCAGCCAGGGACCGAGCAGGAACTGCACAAGAATGTTTGACGCCACAACGATGGCGGCCATGGCAAGAATGCCGGGCAGAAGCTTTGTCATTTTTGATCCGTTTTTTACAAGGTCGCGGAGACTTGGCGCCCGAATTGGGCAGCACCTGCCATAGCGCCAATCGGCGACGCGCGTCAATCAATCAGGCAGGCGGTACTCGACGATTTCGGTCTGCTGAACGAAAAGGAAATTGTCGTCAGAAATCATCGTCGCCCTGAGCGCGCCGCGCCCGTCACGCCAAATCGACAGACCTTCAAGATTATCGTGCAGGGCAAGTGGTGTTTCAAGCAGTGTCACTTCGCCCGAAAGACCCGCTTCCGAAAGGTCAAAGCGCCGCAATCGGCTTGCAAATCCGCCAATGCCACGAAAATCCCGCTCCAGCAGATAGAACCGGCCGTCCGGACCAATGTCGGCGCCCACCGGAACAAATCGGCCCCGGCGCGGCAAGGCAAGGCTGTCATCCCATTCGCCTTCGATCCAGCGATAGACCGGGATGTTTTGTGTCGGCGGTTCTTCCGGTACGGCATAAAGCACCGGGCCGTCCGCCACAGCCAAGGCTTCAAGCGCACCGTTCTTCGGCAGGCTTGCAAAGGCGGCATAGCTTTTCATATCGGCCACGACACCGCTTTCCAGATCAAGCCTGGCTACACGGGTACGGTTTTCAAACGAAACAAAGGCATTGCCTTCGGAATCAATTGCAAGCCCCTCGCTGTCGGCACGACGCCCCGCAAGCGGCTTGCCGTTGTTCTTGCCGACCAAGGGGCGGATCGGCCCGGCGGTCACAGCGCGGATATGGCCTGCGCCATCGCGCTGAAAACGCCCCGTTATGAACATCGCCTTGTCGCCCAGCGCAACAAACTGGCGCCCGCCATCAAACACTTCTATGCCCGAAAGCCCGCCAAAGTCCCTGTCGGGCATTTGCCAAACGAAACTGCCCATGAACCCATCAGGATGCCGTGGCTCAGCACTGCCCTGAAATCCAGAAAGCAGAACAAGCCATAGGCTTAAGGCGAGATGAGAACGTCTTGGCATTGCTTGGGCAAATCGGCCATCGTGAACTCACGCGGGCCCTTCTTTTTGGGGGTGTCTTCTGCTTGGGGCTTTTTCTTCTTGGTCGGCTTCGGCGGGTTCAGATAATCGGTTACCCACCACCTTAGCGTATCATCGCAGCCATTGCCGCCCTTGGAAAGGTCTGAAACCGTGGGCTTTTGGGTTTCGCAAAGCCGCGCGCCTTCGGGGCATTTCAGCCGAACGTGGAAATGGGTGTCATGACCGGCCACAGGGCGCAGTTTTTGCAACCATTTCTTGTCGGCAGCGCTGGCCGTCTTGCAAATTTCAAGCTTGATTGCCGCAGCAACAAAAATGCGATCCACGCGCGGATCACTCGCCGCCAGTTGCAGCAACTTTTGTGCTTTCGGCTGCCAGTTCTCGGTGACCGAGCGTTGATCTGCAGATCGCATCGGAATGGACGAAATGCTTTCCCGTTCAGATCTTGTCAGCGACAAACTGCGCGGGGCAAGCCACCAGATATCGGCATCCAACCCGATCTGATGGCTGGCATGGCCCGAGGTCATCGGGCCGCCGCGCGGTTGGCCGATATCGCCGATGTAAAGTCCTTTGCCCCAGCCGATGGCCGCCGCCTGCTGCGACAGGTCCATCAGATATTGCACCATGACCGGTTGACCAAAGTTCCTGCCCCGCGACAGGCGCATCGCCTGCCAGGTCGGCCCGGTTTCCGGCAGTTCGACCGATCCGGCAGCACAACCCCGTGCATAAGACCCGACGGGCATGCTGTCTTGGCGACTGGGCGCCGCCTTGGCCCCAAAAAGCTTGTTCGCCAAGGCTTCGGCCCCCACAGGAAGCGGAGCCAGAAGCAAGGAAATCAACAGAAGTCTACCAATCATGCCAAACACCGTTCATGCCAACTCGCCCCGGGGCTTGACCCAGAATAGCAAGATAAGCCCGACAAGGAACAGCCCGATGACAGGCGATATGCCAAGTCTCGCCGATCCGGTCATATCTGTCGCCACCGCGATCAACAGGGGCGAGATGAAAGAGGCCACTTTGCCCGAAAGCGCGTAAAGGCCGAACGCCTCCGTTGCCTGTTCGGGCGTGGTGTGGCGCAGCATCATCGTGCGGCTGGCCGACTGCAAGGGCCCTCCGGCCGCACCGATCAACGCGCCGCAGATGTAAAACACCACGTCAGGTGTCGACGAGGCCGGGTCCATCGCAATACCCCAGACGCTTTCGCGGGTCATGCCGACAATGACAAGGCACACCACGATTAACAAGATGATCGACCCCGCGATCACCGGCTTTGGCCCGAACCTCTTGTCCAGACCACCGCCCAACCAAGATGCAAGCATCGCGGTCACCGCGCCCAAAAGCCCGAAGACGCCAATCTGGATCGTCTCCCATTCCAGAACGTTATAGGCATACACGCCCCCAAAGGCGTAAAGCGCATTCAAGGCATCGCGGTAAAACAGGGATGATGCCAGATAGCTCGCCAGGCTTTTTCGAAAGCGCAAACCAGCGACAAGTTCCGACAGACTTGCCAAGGCAGCCCCAATCTGCAGGGGCTGTGCCGCAGTCTTCGGTTCTTTCACCCAAAGAAAGAACGGAACCATGAACACCGCATACCAAATGGCACTGAACGGCCCCACGGCGCGGGTGCCTTCGCGCGCTTCCGCGTCCAGACCGAACAAAGGATCAATGCCCAAAAGCGTCAGCCCGGTCTTTGAACTTTCTGCGAAAAGCAAAAGCATGATGATAAGCGCGATCAGCCCACCCAAATAGCCAAAGGCAAAGCCGTTGCCCGAAATGGCGCCCATGTCGTCATGTTCGGATAGGGTTGGCATCAAAGCATTGGTGAAAATGGTGGCGAACTCCATTCCAACAAAGCCAAGCCCGAAGAAAAACACCGCCCAAACCAGCATCCCCGCCTCGCCCCCCGGGGCGACCCACCACAGGCCATAAGCGCCCACGACGTAGAAGATCGAAAAGATCCAGACCCAGATCAACCTGCGCCCGGTGCTGTCGGCCACCGCACCAAGGATCGGCGCAAGGAAAAAGATCACGAGAGAGCAAAGCGTCAGACCATAACCCCAATAGGCTTGTGCTTCGGCCTTGGCCGCTTCGGCATCAAGCCCAACGCCAAGGTAATAGCCGCTGGCGACCTCGGCGAAATAGGGGCCGAAGATAAATGTCAAAAGCAAGGTGTTGTAAGGCTGGCTGGCCCAATCGAAAAAATACCAGCCCCAGATGCGCTTTTTTTGCGAAACCATCGCGTCCCCCTGATCCGGCCTGTGTCGGCCATTTCAGCGGATAAGGCCCCAAAGCACGCAGGCTGGCAAGCGAAACGCTAAGAGCCTATCGCAGCTTGCGCCGTTTCGGGCAGTTCTGGCGGCCATGTGCGGGCCGCGTCCCCGGCAATCCAGGCCTTTACCCATGCGGGCAGGTCTGGGCTTTGCACCGGCTGCCCCAAAGCTTCCAGCACCTCATGCGGCGGCACCATGCCGCCCTTGCGAATAAAGGCCGAACGCAGCAGCATCGAGGCCGTGCATTCGCCGTTTCGCCAAAAGCTTTGCTCCAGATAGACAAACCGTTCATCCCAACCCAGAACGTGGCTTACCTGCGTCAGGCGCTGAAACACCGTGACGCGGCGGCGATAACGGGTAGAGTTGCCCGCAACCGTAATTCCCCAGCCCTTGGCCTTTGCCACGCGGTCAAATCCCATGCGCACCGACATCGGGATGCGGCCAAGGTCGAACAAAGTCAGCGTTCGCCCGTTGTTCAACTCGCGCCAAGGGTCCAGATCCCAAGGCCAGATGCGATGGGTGCTGATGTGGGGTTCAAGGATCGAAAGGCCGGGGGCCTTGCGGAACTTCCACATTTCCTTGGCCATGCGGATATAGGGATACATGCGGAACCTCTTTTTGCGATGCCTGCCCGCACTGGCGCCAAAGGTCAAGCGCAACGCTGCGACAGGGTGAAGCTTGAACTTGTTGGGGTCAGGCGTTACCCCTACCACAACAGATTGTAGGATGTTGCCATGACCTCGCTTCTTCAGATTGCCCTGATGTTTGTTCACGCCGCCAAGTGGGTCGTGCTGGCCCATGTCATCATGAGCTGGCTTATCAACTTCAACGTGCTGAACCTGCGCCAGCCCTTGGTTTGGCAGCTTTGGAACGGGCTGAACCGGGTCTTGGACCCGGTCTATTCCCGCATCCGCAGCATCCTGCCCTCTGCAGGCGGCATCGATTTTGCGCCCTTGGCGGTGCTTTTGGCGATCTTCGCTCTGGAAATCGTGATTTCCAACAATCTCTACGCTTTCGGCTGACACCGGCCCCATGCCCGCCGACTCCCATTCGCTGTTGCATTCCGTCTTTGGCTTTCCCGGGTTTCGCCCCGGGCAAGAAGAGATTGTTGATGCCGTTCTGGCCGGGCGCAACACATTGGCGATCATGCCAACGGGTGGCGGAAAATCGCTTTGCTTTCAGCTGCCTGCCCTGTGCAGAGATGGGGTGACGGTGGTCATTTCGCCGCTGATCGCGCTGATGCGCGATCAAGTGCGCGGCCTGCGCGAGGCCGGGGTCGAAGCCGGGGCGCTGACATCCGGCAATACCGAAGAAGAAACCGAACAGGTGTTCACCGCGCTGGATGAAGGGCGGCTGAAGCTGCTTTACATGGCACCAGAACGGTTGGCCTCGGGGGCCACATTGCCCATGCTGCGCCGAATTGGCTGCACGTTGATCGCGGTGGATGAGGCGCATTGCGTCAGCCAATGGGGCCATGATTTCCGCCCGGACTATCTGCGCATCGGCGAGCTTCGCCGCAGCCTGAACGTGCCTCTGGCCGCTTTTACCGCCACCGCCGATGAAGAAACCCGGGCCGAAATTGTGACCCGTTTGTTTGATGGCGTTGCTCCGTCCACCTTCTTGCGCGGGTTTGACCGTCCGAATATCCATCTGGCCTTCGCGGTGAAAGACAAGCCGCGCGATCAGATTTTGGCCTTTGCCGCAGCCCGGCGCGGGCAATCCGGCATTGTCTATTGCGCGACACGCGCCAAAACGGAAACGCTTGCCGCCGCCCTGCGTGCCGAGCGCCACTCAACCGCCTTTTACCACGGCGGGATGGACGCCGAAGACCGCCGCCGGGTGGAAATTCGCTTTCAGCAGGAAGACGGGCTGATCGTGGTGGCGACAATTGCCTTCGGAATGGGCATCGACAAACCCGATATCCGCTGGGTCGCCCATGCCGATCTGCCAAAATCGATCGAAGGCTATTACCAAGAGATCGGCCGTGCTGGCCGCGATGGCGCCCCGGCAGAAACCTTCACACTTTATGGCCCCGATGATATTCGCCTGCGCCGCGCGCAAATCGACGAAGGCCTGGCACCAGCGGATCGCAAAGAGGCCGACCATGGGCGCCTGAATGCCCTTCTCGGGCTGGCCGAGGCAACCGCTTGCCGCCGTCAGGTCCTTCTTGGCTATTTTGGCGAGACATCCGAGCCGTGCCGCAATTGCGACCTGTGCGACCAGCCCGCCGCACTTTTTGATGCCACCGACGCCGTGCGCAAGGCGCTGTCGGCCATTTTGCGCACCGGCGAATGGTTCGGCGCCGGTCATCTGATTGATATTCTTACCGGAAATGCCACAGCCAAGGTGCGCGAAAAAGGGCATGATGCCCTGCCAACCTTTGGCGTTGGCCGGGATATGTCGAAACCGGCCTGGGGCGCGGTGTTCCGGCAGATCATGGGGCGCGATCTGGTACGCCCGGATGGAGAACGCTTTGGCGCGCTGCGCATGACCGAGGCCGCCCGCCCCATCCTGCGCGGCGAGGCAACGATCACGCTGCGCAGCGACACGGTTGAAAAGGCCCGGCCAAGCTATGCGGTAAAGACCCTTGTGGCGGACGAAGACGCCAGCCTGCTTTCCGCCCTGAAGGCAAAGCGCCGGGCGCTGGCCGAAGCTGCCGGCGTGCCCGCCTATGTGATTTTTCCAGACCGAACCCTGATCGAGATGGCCGAAAAGCGGCCCGCCACCTTGGACGAAATGATGGGGATCACCGGGGTTGGGGCCAAAAAGCTTGAAAGCTATGGCGCGGTCTTCCTGTCGGTGGTCACGGGCAGCGAAACCGCCGCCCTGCACCCGGCGCGCAAGGCCTTGGTCGGGCGTCAGGCGGGGTCACTTTATGATCGCTTGGTCGAGGTGCAACTGGAACTGGCGCGCGGGCAGGATGGAACTGGCAAATATCTGAGCTGCACCCAGTCAACCCTGCGCCACATTGCAGAGCGCCGCCCTTCCAACCTGTCCGAGTTGCAGGCGATCCAAGGTATGGGCGACCAAAAGGCCGACAGGTTTGGCACTGCATTCCTGGACATCTTGCGCGATGCCTGATCCGGCCTAGATTGCCTGTTAAAGGAGACTGCCATGTTGACCGTGATTTCCCCTGCCAAGCGTATGAATGAAAAACCGCAGTCCCTGCCGCAGGGGTTGGACCTGACGGCGCCGGAACTTCTGTCTGATGCCGCAAAGCTTGCCAAGATTGCCCAAGCGCTTTCGGCGGCAGATCTTTGCCGTCTGATGGATATTTCGCCCAAACTTGGCGCGCTTAATCACGACCGATTTGCGGCATTTGACATAAAGTCACCTGGTGCGGCGGCGGCGTTTTTGTTTGATGGCGATACCTATACGGGCCTTGAAGCCCGCACGATGGAACCCGATACGCTGCGTTGGGCGCAGGGATATTTGCGAATTCTTTCAGGACTTTACGGGGTTTTGCGCCCGCTTGATGAAATCCAGCCCTACAGGCTGGAAATGGGGTCTCGCCTGGTGAACCCAAAGGGCAATGATCTGTATCAATGGTGGGGGGCGAAGCCAGCAAAGGCGCTGGCCGCGCAAGCCAAAGCGACGGGCGCGCGGGCCTTGGTCAACTGCGCCTCGGCCGAGTATTTCGGGGCAGTTGATCTGAAGGCGCTTGGAATACCGGTCATCACACCGGTCTTCTTGGAAGAAAAGGCAGGCACGGCAAAGATCGTGTCGTTCTGGGCCAAGAAGGCCCGCGGAGCCATGGCGCGGTTCATCGCAGAAAACCACCTGACCGACCCGTCTGACCTGCGCGGCTTTTCAACGGGCGGTTACGTGTTTCAGGCCGACCAATCAGACGCGGGCCGTTTGATTTTCAGCCGCAGCGCTCTGGAAGACCAGGCGGCCTGACCCCTGGGTTCAGGCTGCGTTTTCTGCGGCAACGCTGATGGGTATGGTGCCGGCTGGGCAGAAATCGGCAATCGTCTCGCAAATGGCCAGTTTGCGAAGCGGCTTGGTCATATAGCGATCAATCCCGGCAGCCAGAATGCTTTCGGCATCGCCATCCATCGCATGGGCCGTGAGCGCGACGATCGGCACATGCACGGCACCTTCCGCGGCGCGAATGGCGCGGGTGGCTTCGCGGCCATCCATCTCGGGCATGGAAATATCCATGAAAATCATGTCAGGGGCAAAGCTTTGCCACAACTCGACGGCTTCGCGGCCATTGTTGGCAAAAACCAGATCGATATCGAGGTCGCGGACCATCTTTTGAAACACAAGCTGATTGGTGCGGTTGTCTTCGGCCGTCAGCACCCGCATCTTGCGCAACGCGCCTTTCGGCGGTTGCGGTGGCGGCGCGACGGGTTGATCCACCACTTCGCCGGTAATCGCCTGCAGGTGCCGATAAAGATCCGCCCGCAGGATAGGCTTTTGCAAGATGATTGCCAAATGTTCGGCACCTTCGCTGTCACGCGCATTGGCGGGGCTGGACGACACAAGCACCAAAGGCATCGCATGCCCCGCCGCCCGAATGCGGGATGCAAGCTGCAATCCGTCCATTTCGGGCATGTCGTGATCGGTGATGACAACATCGAAACTGCCTGTCTCCAACGCGGCCAATGCCTCTGCGCCCGACCGGCACAAGGTTACCGAAATGCCGCATGGCACGAGTTGGCGTTCAAGGATGGTGCGGTTGATGAACTGGTCATCCACCACCAAGGCGCGATTGATATGGATCGGGCGACGCGGCGGCGCCGCTTCTTCGGCCACAGGCAGCGAAAGGCGAAAGCCGAAAGAGCTGCCCTTTCCAAGCTCACTGTCAACCCAGACTGCGCCCTCCATCCGTTCGATCAGGCGTTGGGTGATGGCAAGGCCAAGCCCGGTGCCTTCAAACTTGCGATTCGTCTGGCTTTCCACTTGGTTGAACTCACCAAAGATGTGGTCAAGGTTTTCCGGGGCAATGCCAATACCGGTGTCTTCCACCGTCACATGAAGCTGCTGGCGGCCCGGCTCCACTTCCAGGCCGACCACGCGCACCAGCACATGGCCCGCTTCGGTGAACTTGACCGCATTGCCAATCAAATTGGTCAAGACCTGCCGCAACCGGCCCGGATCGCCGACATAGCGGGTGGGCAGGAACATGTCGAAATCAATCATGAGGTCGATGCCCTTTTCGCGTGCCCGTGGCTGCAAAAGCATCGTCACTTCATGGATCGTGCGTTCCAGATCGAAAGGTTCGGGAAACAGCGTCATCCGCTCGGCTTCCAGTTTGGAGTAATCAAGGATGTCGTTGATGATCACTAAAAGCGCTTCGCCTGAAGAGCGGATCGTCTCGGCAAAAAGCCGCTGTTCTTCCGACAATGAGGTGTCGCACAAAAGCTCGGCCATGCCGACAACGCCGTTCATCGGGGTGCGAATTTCATGAGACATATTCGCAAGGAATGCCGATTTGGCCCGGTTCGCGGCCTCGGCCTCGGCCCGCGCGGTTTCAAGCGCTGCCTGCTGTTCGCGAATTGCCGTCACATCTCGGCGCACCCCCACCCGGCCACCATCTGGCGTGCGATGGTCATGTTCTTCGATCCAGCGGCCGTCAGAGAGCTGACATTCCGACACCCCATCGGCATTGCGCATCTGGGTCAGACGGTCTTGCAGCCATTCATCTTCGCGCCCGACAGCTTCGGGAACATGCCCGTTGCGCAATCCGTGGCGCAGCAGGTCTTCGAAGGAAACACCGGGAACCATGGCTTCGGCGCTGTCTGGAAACATCTCGCGGTAGCGCTGATTGAAAGTCAAAAGCCGTTCCTCCCTGTCAAACAAGACAAAACCATCCGGGATCGTTTCGATTGCGGCCCAGATGCGCATTTCTTCGGTGATGTTCAGTGCAAGGCTGACCATATCGCCATCGCGCGCGCGCCGGTCGATCAGGCGCACCCAGACGCCGTTGCGAAATGGCAAGACCAGCGGGTCGATTGTGTCAACCTGCCACCGCTCAAGCATGCGGGCACACCAATCTTCTGCGGCTTCATCGCCCAGTTCGATCAGCCCGCTTCCGGCAGCGGCGCGCAAAATATCGCCGTAGGTCGCGCCAAGCGCGATGTCAGCTTCCTGAAAGGCCGAAAGATAAGCGGAATTTGCGGCTACAAGGCAGGCGTTTGCGTCGAAAACCGCAAAGCCATCGGGGATTGTATTGATCGAATCCCACAGCCTGCGTTCTGCCATCACGGCGGCACTATGGGCGCGATCAAGATCCCCCATGACCTGGCTGTTCTTGCCCTTAAGAAGTTCGGCCTCGCTCAGCGCCGAACGGACGACCTGACGCTGTTCCACGATCTGATCGGACAGTGCGCGCGCGTGCAAAGCCAACTTTTCGTTGGCGGAAAAAAGTTCGCGGCTTTTCTGTTCCAGCAGCCGTTCCGCTGCCAGCCTTGCACGCCGTTCTTTGGCCAGCCGTTCTGCGATATCCATTCGTCCGTCCTGCACGAATTCTGCGTCACCCCAAGGCGACACTTCGCGCCAAACTGGCCGAACATTATGAATTCACGATTAACGCAAACCCGGTTTGCAACCTCAACAGCGCTTGCGTGACTCAGAAACCCCATGCGACAGTATCGGCTATATTTGATGGAGGATTCTTGATGCGCCGTTTTGGCCTTGGCCCAGTGATCGGGCTGGTTTCCTGTTTTTTCATTTCGTCAGTCACTCCTGTGATCGGACAGGACTTGATCCCTGAGCGGCGTCTTGTTCTTACGCAGGATCTCGATCTTCCCGGCGGTGATCTGGCATCCATTTTCGACACCACGCTCGAGGCCTGCGAACGCGCCTGTCTGGCCAAGCCCTCTTGCACCGCCTTTACCTTCAATTCCCGCAACGGATCCT
>JAIOXV010000020.1 GCA_021741465.1 Paracoccaceae bacterium | reverse complement strand
GATACTGTCAACGCCTTCGCCACCGCCCACGTCAAACACATCAGTGGCGGCGCCGCCGAACATACTGTCGTTGCCACCGCCACCGTAGAAATAGTCAGTGCCCGCCCCGCCATAGAGCAAATCCGCACCAGACGACCCGATCAGAGTGTCGCTATAGGCCGAACCCTCAACCGCCTCGATCCCGGAAAGCGTATCACCCGCCGCATCGCCGCCCGACCCAAGCCCTGTGCCAAGGTTTACCGAAACCCCCGAGCCGGATGTTGAATAATCGGCCGTGTCGAAGCCCAACCCGCCGTCCAGACTGTCGGCGCCTGCGCCGCCCAACAACGTATCTTCGTTGTCGCCACCAAACAGGAAATCATTGCCCGCCTGTCCAGCAAGGTTGTCATTGCCCGCGCCGCCAAAGAGCGAGTCATTGTTGCCACTGCCGCCGAAGAGGGTATCATTCCCGCCCGCCCCGTACAGGTTTCCCGACCAGATCGTGGTGGTAAGAACATCGCCATAGGCCGACCCGATGACGTTATCGACACCCGTCAGGGTGTCGCCCTCCGCATCCCCTCCAAGCCCCGTGCCCGTTTGCAGGTTGACTGTGACACCTGCGCCTGAGGCGGAATAGTCGGCCGTATCGCGCCCCGTTCCGCCATCCAGAAAATCAGCCCCGGCCCCGCCCACCAGCGTGTCGTCACCATCCCCGCCCAGCAGCGCGTCGTTTTCTGCCCCGCCATAGATCAGGTCATTGCCCAGATCGCCGTGAATCTGGTCCGCCCCCGTCCCGCCAAAAAGGGTGTCGTCACCAAGGCCGCCGTCGAGGGTATCGTCGCCAGCGGGGAAGGAATCAATCACCAGAACGCTGAAATTGTTGATGAAAACATCATCCGAGCCTGCAGCATTGGTAAAGAAGGTCAGCGTGCCGGTATCGGGCACTGATGCGGGCAGGTTTATTGTGATCGTCGTCATCGGGCCTGAATAGGCGCTGGTTTCGCCAACCGATGAGACTGGCCCACTTGCGCCATTCGAATAGGTGATCGTGGCGAGGGTGCCATCGCCGTTCGGGGTGCTGATCGTGGCATAGGTGACGCCGTTGATCCGCACCGCAATGGTGGTGACACCCAGCGTCGAGGCGGGCGTCGAATCGTTCCAGCTCAGGCCGAACGAGATTTGTGCCGCACCATTGGTTCCGGGCCCGGTTTTAAGGCCCGTCAACGAGGCTGTGTGGGTCAACGTGCCCGATGTGGTGTTGGCATCGAACAGATAGCCGCCACCACTGAACACGCCGCCTCCGGTCTCGCTCCACCCCGTGGTGCCGGATGAAAAGTCGCCATTGGTCAGACGCTGGGCAACGCCCGTATCTCCGCCCCCATAGATCAGGTCATTGCCGTCGCCGCCCAGCAGGGTGTCGTTTCCAGTGCCGCCGTCGATCGTGTCATTGCCAGCGCCGCCATAGACCGTATCGGCCCCGCCGCCGCCCAGAATGCTGTCGGCGCCGGCTGTACCGTTCAAGGTATCATTGCCCGTTGATCCGTTTATCGTCGCCACGCCCCACCCCTACCCAATGCGAGCGACCGATTTGGAGTTGAGGGGCCAAATGTGGCCTGACCCGCATCCAGAGCACCGCACTGTGATTGTCAGACCCGCCATTCAGGCAGATTCCGCAAACATTAGAGCGGACGTGTTGACAGCACGTTAAGGCGAGAACTTGACAGAAATGGGTCGTGGGTGAATGGACCCCAAATTTTCAGCTGCCTTGCTTGGGGATTCTTGCAGCAAGAAGGACACCATCTCCGGAGCCAAAATCACGTCAAAGCTCAAGCGCGATGCTGTCGCAAAAGTCGAGGATCGGGGTTATCCGGTCAGCAAAGGTTGCAAAGCCTTTGTGGGTCAGAACGAAGCGGATCTACAAAGGGCAGCTCTGCTTTCAGAGCCAATGAGGGCGATCAAATATGTCGCCGCAAAAGCCCAAGAAGGACAATGATAATCGGACGCGTACTTTTGGAAGATACCGCTCTTTTTGCGCCGGCAATTGAAGGATGACGTCCTGCAAACCGCGCTGAAAATCAGACCTGTGGTCGCATCCCAAAGTCAAAAACCGCGGTCGCTTTGCTGCGGCTTTATGCTCACCGCAGGCCCAAAAAACCCAAGACGAACAAGACGATGACCACAAAGCCAACGATATATACGATCCGGTTCATTCCATTCCTATCTGCGCGGTGAGTGGTGAATAACCACCGGCATCGCCCAGCATAAGCCAACGCAGTTTCGTGCGAACCAACGTGGATCAGTGCGCGGGGAACCGCAAAGCGCGATTATGCCTCACAGGCATGGGTCCTGACCGCAAGGCCACGACAAGATGCCACCGCAGCGCAGTTTGCTGTGTGAAGGTTTCGCACTGATTGGCGCGGCAAACACTGCGCCCCACAACGCCCGCCGCCCGTCGGGGCGCCAATCTTTTCAGGCAAATGGAAAGTATCCAATGTTAGTCGAGGCTTCAACTCTCAAGGGCTTCAAGATCGAAGCAACCGATGGCAGCATCGGCACCGTGGCTGATTTCCTGTTTGATGACGAAAGCTGGACGCTGCGCTGGATTGTCATCGACACTGGCACCTGGCTTTCAGGCCGCAAGGTGCTGCTGCCGGTTTCGGTCTTGGGGCACCCGGATATGTCCGACCGAAGCTTCCCGGTCCGTCTGACAATGGCATCGGTCAAGGACAGCCCGGCGATCAACACGCATCAGCCAGTATCGCGGCAGCACGAAGAGCGGATGTACGGACACTACAGCATGAGCCCCTATTGGGGGAACGGCTTTTACATGGGCGGCTACGGCGGCTGGAGCGCGGGCATGTCAGAGACACATTACGCCGACGCAAGGCGGCGTCAGGACGAAGTTTACGCCCGGCAGCATCAGGCAGATGATCTTCATCTGCGTAGCATTGACACCGTGACCGGTTACGATCTTCAGGCCACCGATGGCACCATCGGTCATGTCGAGGGGTTTTTGTTCGCCGACGCCGACTGGACGATCCATTTTCTGGCCGTGGATACAAAGAACTGGTGGCCCGGCAAACATGTCCTGATTTCGCCGCGCTCCGCCATTGATATTCGGTGGGCAGAGAATTTGATCAATCTGGATATCGATCGGAAGACTGTCATGGACAGCCCCGCCTATGATCCCTCAATCCCTGTGGACTCGGCCTTCGAGGCACGCATGGCAACGCATTACATCCCTGAAAATGCAAAAGCCAGCGCATGAAGCGCCATCATTGATCTACAAGATTGCGGGGTCGGGATGGCGGCAATGAATTGAGAACGACTGCCCCGCCACCCGCGACGTTAAGTTCAAAGCCTTCCTGCACGGCTGCTCCCGCTGACGATGCCACCACTGTCACACAAGCGGTTCGCTACCCGCCCCATTGCTACGACGCGCCCGAAAGCGGCTTACCCGAAGACGTGACAAGGCAAGGAACACTCTCTCGCTCAGAGGTTTGCGAACAAGGGGAAGCTCACCCCAAGTGCCCAAGCGAGGCACAGCCCGAGGCCAAGTCCAGCCGCGATTGCTCCGGATTGCCGGCCGATCCACCGGCCCATCAATCCATGGACCAGAAAGAACAGCACGAACACCGGCAAGACAATCAGCACGAAGGTCAAATGTTCCGGATCCAGCATGGCAGCGATGCCCAGTGACACGAAAAGCAGGGTGCGTGCCGTAAACCTGCGCCAAAGCATGCCCCGACCGGCCCCGGTTACGTAGCTGTCGGCGATCATGAACGGGATGGTGCCCAAGCAAAGCGCCGCAATGATCGGCAGACGCTCGGGCGTTGGCCAAAAGCTTGCGGCGTATCGGTCGAGCGCGAGGCCAAAGACGACTATTCCCCAAAACGCCAAAGCCGCAACGTGCAAGAGCGGCAGGTTCCACCGCATGGCGGGCGATTTTCCAAGGATGACAAGCTGCAAGGTGCCGAACAGGGCCAAGTGAAGCACAAGGTAGTCAGCCACGAGAACGGGCATGAAGTTTTCATAAAACGGCGCAATCAAAAGCGGGGCAGAGACCGCAGGTACAAATGTCGCCACCAGGAACCAGCGTGTCGATATTTGTGGCGCAGAGGGTCTGCTGGGCAGCAGGGAAACAATCGGGTAAAAGCCCATCACGATCCCCGCCAGAAGCGCAAGGATCCACCACCCCCGGTGATCGGCCGCACCTGTGCCATCCCGGCCAAAGCTGGCATCCAGCCAGCCACGCGCCTCGTCAACGGCTGTAGGGCTGAACAGAACCCCCACATGCTCGACCGCAGGGGCAACCACGGCCCGCCGGGTGACGCCACCTGCCATGGCAAGGTCACCTTCGCCTGCATTCGGATCAACCAGATGGACAGCGTAAAGCCCCGCCTTGCGCAGAAAACGTTCCCATTGCCCAGAGATGACCAACAGCCGCGCAGGCTCGTTCGCCGTAACTGCCTGCGAAAACATCGAAATCGCGACAACTGCAGTGATCGGTGTCCCGGCCTTCGTCTCTGCAATGCTGGCACGAACGATGATGTCGGTCGCCATCGAATGCCCCAGCACAGCAATCTCTGCGGCCGCGGGCAAGCTGCGGGCGGCCGCGATAACGCGGCGCGTTTCGGCCACCAGAAGCGCGGTTGTGCCATCGACAGAGGTCACATCCCCCGACATCGGGATCGGGTTGCGGCCGTGACCCTCAAAGTCGAACGCAAGCACCCGGTAACCTGCTTGCGCCAAGGGCAGGGAATAGGCCTGCATGATCTGCCGGGATCCGGCAAAGCCATGCGCCACGATGACAACCGGGCCGGTCTGGTTCGGCAGTTGATAGAGTGTCACCGGGGTGGTGCCAACGTCGAAGGACGAAATTTCCAACCCCGCCCGCGCGCGCTCCAGCTTCCAGACCGAGAAAACGATCAGCACGACCGCAACAATGCCGATGACCAAGTGTTTGCGGGATCTATTCATGTCTCGTGTTCCGGTTCCAGCAAAGGAAATCGCAGCAGAGCCTGTATGGTTTCTACGCGGTACATTTGGCGCGACGTCATTTGGTCAGGCGATCCCTGATGTGTCTCTTTTCCACGTCGACTTTTGCAAAGGATTGAAGATCCCCGTTGCCAGACGCCTTGCTTGGCAATTTTGGAAGCAAGAAGGATGAGATGTCCACAAACAAAATTCACAGACGCGTTCAAGCGCGATTGGACGCGTGTCGTGGATTTGAGCCGGGCATGAAAACAGTCTGGAAAACTGTATTCGTGGCGAATTGGGACATTTTGAAACAGGCGAGCGCATACTTCGCGAAAGCCCCCGCTCTTGCACATGTAAACAGCCGCTGCGGGGCGGCGGGTGGGAAACACCATGCGGCCCGCCGCTCTGTGTCTTGGGTCAGTTCCACAGCAGCGCTGAAAATGCGCCGAACCAGGCCGCCAGTGCAACAAGGACCAGACCCGGCACGACCCGAACGGCGAAAGCCCATCCACCACTGGTTACAGCCATGATGATCTTGGAAACCGTATTAGACGTCAGCGCAGCAAGGATCGGAACAACCGCATCCTGTGGCGTGACCTTGCCAGAGGCCACAAGTGTTGCCACCGAAATGGCCGTTGCGTGGGTGTCGACCAGTCCTGCAATCACCGCCGCAAGCAGCACGCCTGCGCTGCCGAACCGGGCTTGAAGGCCCGCCGAGATAACCAATGTGATCGAAAGTATCAATCCGAAGCCAAGTGCCGTCTTAAGGCTGAAGACGCCGCCGTTCTGCACCGCGTCACTTCCCGAATTGCGTGCAGCCAAGAGTGTAAGAACCACCCCATAGGCCAAAGCGATGCCGCCAGCCAAAAGCAGGGACCCCGACAAGCTGAACAGGGTGGGCATGCTGGTGGCGGCGACAACCAGCGCCATTTGGACAACGGTTGCAACGGTGGACAATACAGCACCCGCAACGCAGGCCGCCAGAAGGCCGTTGGACTTGCGGGCCCGCGATCCCATTGCGCCGATCGTTGCCGTACTGGAGATGAAGCCCGAGATGGCCCCTGCCAGCGGCAAGCCGAACTTTGCGCCGAACAGGCGCACCGCAACATAACCTGCCGCACTGATTGCCATGACGAGTACGATCACGATCCAAATCGAGTGGGGATTGAGCGCGAGGTAGGGCCCCATCTGGCGGTTCGGCACCAAAGGCAGAACGACAAGCGTCGCGGCCGCAAAGATCAGCGCGTCGTCAAGTTCGTCTTTCGATATCACGGTGATGACAAGATTGTGCAGCCAAGCCTTCGCGTAAAGAAGCGCGGTCACTGCCACGGCGATGGCGGCGGCGGTTTGGGGCGCGTGAATACACATGCCTCCCAGCAGGGCAGTCAGGACAAGAACGATTTCCGTGGTCAGGCCAGGGTCCTGATCCTGGGTGCGCCAATAGGATACGGCGACCATGACCGCAACGCTGCCAGTCAAGACAGCGAGCAGCCCAACGCCCCCAAGAGCGAAGGCAACAGCCCCTGAAATAGAGGTGATGATAAAGGTTCGGATGCCGGCCGGCGACCGCGCCGGACCAACCCCCTTGCGCCGCTCTCTTTCCGCGCCGATCAAAGCGCCGACTCCGACAGCACTGACGAGATTAAGCACGGTCGGGTCCAGAAACAGTGCATTTTCCATCAAACTCGTCCTGCGCTTTGTCCAGGATCAATGAATAGGCCCCGAATAGGGTGCCTGTCTTGATGTGGATCACTGGCAGTTGGCTTGCTTGATTGGGACAGACCAGACACGCAGCCCAGTAACCTGCATCAACTCCGTCTCTTCATTGCGCAGCTACGTTTGGCTCACGATTATACAGGAAGACGATCTTGTTAGACCCCTCCCCATCTCAGCGGCTTAAACGTTCGCTGACACTCTGGTTGGCCGTGCTCTATGGCCTTGGCGTGACGATCGGTGCCGGCATTTATGTGCTGGTCGGGGTCGCTGCAGGCCGCAGCGGCATGCAGGCCCCACTGGCTTTTGTTTTGGCGGCAGTTGTCATGTCTTTCAGCGCGGCGACTTTCGCCGAACTTGGCACGCGCATGTCTGTCAGTGCCAGCGAGGCCGCCTATGTCGAAAAGGCGTTCAACCGCCCTTGGCTCAGTCTGACCATGGGCTTGCTGGTCGTTCTGACCGCGACAATCTCGGCGGCCACGATCAGCGTTGGCAGCGCGGGTTATCTTGGCGTGTTTGTCGATCTGCCGCCCAATTGGATCATCACGCTTGTCGTGTTGTCGATGGGGCTGGTCGCCTGTCTTTCGACACGTCAATCTGTCACCCTTGCAGGCATCATGACCTTGATCGAGCTTGGTGGGCTTGTGCTGATTATCGCGGCCGGGTTCGGGGCAGGCAGCGGGGTCGTGACCCGCCTGCCGGAAATCTTGCCAGCGCCCGGTGACATCGCTGCCTGGATGGGGATTTCGGGCACGACACTCATCGCGGTGTTTGCCTTTATCGGGTTCGAGCATCTGGTCAATGTCGCTGAGGAAATGAAGACCCCCTCACGCACCCTGCCATGGGCGCTTTTCCTGACACTGGGGTTGACCGCACTGGTCTATGCGCTGGTGGTCTGGGTGGCGGTTGTTGCCGTGCCACCGGAAGAGCTTGCCACCTCCAGTGCCCCCTTGGCGCTGGTGTTTGAGCGGCTGACGGGCATGCCGCTGAAAACCATGAGCCTGATTGCCATCGTGGCAACGCTCAACGGTATCATCGTGCATGTCATCATGATCTCTCGGGTGCTTTACGGGCTGGCGAACCAAGGCAATCTTCCCACCGTTCTGACGCGTCTGAACGCAAGAACAGGCACGCCGCTTTTGGCCACCGCCATTGGCATCGTCGCAATCCTCGCTCTGGCACTTGCAGTCCCTCTGGCCGGGTTGGCCGATCTGACGGCCCGTTTCACGCTGGTGATATTCGCGATGGTCAACATCACCCTGATCCGCATCAAGTCCTTGGAAACAGCGCCGCCTGCGCGGGCATTTGTCTGTTCTGGGTGGGTTCCCGTTGCGGGCCTTTTATCGAGCATCGGGTTGCTTCTTCTGGATCTGGTGGTTCGTTAAGGAGATGAAACCAGCGCCCCCATCACCCCGCAATCGCCGTTTCGGACGCCAGGCGCTTGCGGTCGCCAGTGTTGCCGGCATCCTTCTCTGCGCACTTATCGCCTGGCCTTTCCTTGGTGCCATTACCTGGGCGCTGACGTTGGCGATCCTTTTCACGCCGCTACAGGAAAGGGTCGAAAAGCGCATGAGGCACCCGAGCATCGCCGCCTTGCTCTCGACGGCAATTGTCATCGTCGTCGTGGTGGTTCCTGCAATTTTCGTGGTCGAACGCCTTATCACAGAGGCGGCGTCTGGCATCCAAGCCCTTCAGGCGCGCGTCGAGGCCGGCGAGTTTCAGGCCCTGCTCGACAGCCACCCTACCCTTGCACCATTCGGCGCGTGGCTTGACCGGCAATTCGATTTGCCGTCGATAATGTCCGCAATTGCGACCTGGCTGAGCAACCTCGGGGCGGTCTTCGTCAGGGGGTCGTTGCTGCAAGTGGCCGAGGTGTTCATCACCTTCTACCTTCTGTTCTATTTCCTGCGCGACAGGGTGGCTGCGAAGGCCATGTTCATTGCGTGGCTCCCGCTTACAAAACCCGAGACCGAACAGCTGCTGCGCCGTGTGGCCGAAACAGTCCACGCGATCGTCTACGGAACGCTTGCCGTCGCCGCAGTTCAAGGCACCTTGGGCGGCCTGATGTTCTGGGCGCTTGGTCTTGCCACTCCCCTGCTTTGGGGATTGGTCATGGGGCTGTTGTCGATCGTACCGGTGCTTGGGGGCTTTGTTGTCTGGATACCGGCAGCGATACTGCTCTTTCTTGATGGAAGTTGGATCCGCGCGATCATTCTTGCCGCTTGGGGTGGCATCGTCGTTGGTAGTATCGACAACGTCCTGCGGCCTATATTTGTTGGCAACCGGCTGCGCTTGCACACCATTCCTGCGTTTATTTCGATCATCGGCGGCCTTCTGCTATTTGGAGCGCCGGGGTTCATACTCGGTCCCCTAGCTGGGGCGATGACGATGCTGGTGGGAGAGTTCTGGGCGCGCCGCGACGCATCGAGCCAAGCCCCCGATTGAGGCTTGCGCATCTTTGCAACCAGGGGGGGGATTGCAATGCCTAAAGGTTTGGCCAAGATATTGGCAAACATAGGTTTTCCATCTAACGCAAACGCCGATTTTGACTTAACCAGAATTTCTGGCGTTAATCTGGCTTTCGCAGTCGGATCGGCTTACGGGCGCAGGCCTGCAGCGCTTCATGCCCGTTGTCGCGCATTTGTCGGGTCCCAGGCGGGGGCTTCAAGCACTGTCAGGGCGCGGCGTTCGCCGAGGATTATCACGTCCAGCCCATCAGCCGCACCGGGTGTCACATAGGCGAAAGCCAGGCTTTTGCCGGTCGCATGGCCATAGGCACCTGACGTGCATACCCCGACCACATGGTCGCCCTGCATGACCGCTTCGCCACCGTAAATGTCGCAATCGGTGGCGGCGATTTCGCCGTAAACCAGTGCCGTTGTGATGCCTGCGGACTGCACGGACTGGGTCGCATCGCGCCCGCGGAAATCGCCCTTGTCGGGGGCAAAAAAGCGGGTGCAGTCGGCCTCGATCAAGGTGATCTCGTTGGTCAACTCCGACCCATAACCGCGATAGCCCTTCTCCATGCGCAGCGAATTCACCGCCTGTACGCCGAAATCGGCAATGCCGAATGGCTGTCCGGCCTGCCAGATCGCCTCGTACAGCCGGGCAAGGTCGGCCATCGGCGCATGGATTTCCCAGCCAAGTTCGCCCACATAGCTTACCCGCAAGGCGCGGACGGGGATACCGGCGAGGGTGATTTCCTGGGCCGATAGCCAGCGGAAGGCGGCGTTCGACATATCCGTGTTGGTAAGCCCCGCCAGCACGTCCCGCGATTTTGGGCCGGCGACGACCAGCATGCCAAAGGCATCTGTGACATTGCTGACCGTCACGTCAGGCCCTGCCGCCAAAGCCAGATCGTCGCGGGCCTGCACTTCGGCCCCTGCGCCTGTCAGGACATAAAAACGGTCGGGGCCAAGCTGGGTGATTGTCCATTCCCCGACGATCCGGCCTTTGTCCGACAAGACCTGCGAAAGCCCGATCCCGCCCGGCTTTTTCGGCAGGCGGTTTGCAGTCAGCCGGTCAAGCATCGCCTTGGCCCCCGGTCCGGTCACGTCGAACTTGGCAAAACTGGACAGGTCCATGATCCCCACGCGCTCGCGCACGGCGCGGCATTCGGCGGCGACCAGATCAAAGGTGTTGGTGCGGCGGAATTGCAGCTTTTCAACAAAGCCCGGCGGGGCGAAGTACTTGGGCCGTTCCCAGCCATGCACCTCTGTCATCACTGCGCCCTTGGTCAGCAGCAACTGATGCAGCGGTGTCACGCGGCTGGGGCGTCCGGCCTGCACTTCGCGGCCCGGCAAGGGGGTTTCGAACATGTTGTGGTAATCGTCAAAGCTTTTGGCACGCGTGTAGGTCTGATCGGCATAGGCCCCAAAGCGGCGGGGGTCGACAGAGGCCATGTTGATCTCGGCATCGCCGTGGATCATCCACTGCGCCAGAAACTTGCCGCAGCCAGCACCTTGCGCGATACCGATAGAGGACCCGCAGCATTGCCATGCATTCGCCACACCCGGCATCGGTCCGACCAGCGGGTTGCCGTCAGGCGTATGCGGGATAGCGCCGTTGATGATGCGTTTGATGCCCGCGTTGGCAAAGATCGGCATCCGGTCCAGCGCCTTTTCAAGCCAGGGCGAGATGCGGTCAAGATCGCCCTCGAACAGCTCGTTTTCGCTGGACCATTCCGGCCAGCCGCCGCGCGCGGCCCAAGCCTCCTTCGCGCCGGTATGTTCGTAGATGCCGACCAGCCCCGCTTTCTGTTCCTGTCGGTAATAGCCTGCCGTGGCTGGGTCTCGCATGACAGGCAATTCTACCGGGCTGTCCTTGAACTCGGCCAAAGGCTCGGTCACCAGATATTGGTGTTCCATATTGGTGATCGGCGTATCGACACCCAGCCATTTGCCCACCTCGCGCGCATAGCAGCCTGCGGCGTTGACCACATGCTCGCAGGTCACAGCACCCTGTTCAGTCTCCACCCGAAACCCGCCCGACGGCAACCGGGTGATCCCGGTCACACGGGTATGGCGCTGGATCGTGGCCCCCATCGCCCGTGCGCCCGCCGCCATGGAGTTGCAGGCACTGGAAGGGTCCACATGGCCGTCCAGCGTGGTATGCGCGCCCGCCAGAATACCATCCGTTTGCAGCCAGGGGTTCAATTCACGGATGCGGTCGGGGGCAATGATCTCCATCGCAAAGCCCACATTGGCGGCAAAGCCCTGCACATGGCGGAACCAGTCCACCTCTTCTTGCGTGGTGGCCAGACGAATACCGCCGCAGCCGTGCCAGCCGGTGGGATGGCCGGTCAAGGCTTCAAGCCGGGGATAGAGCGTGTTGCCGTAGTGGTGGATCTTGGCCATGTTGTAATTGCCGATGAAGGACGGGCATTGCCCTGCGGCATGCCAGGTCGAGCCGCTGGTCAATTCACCCTTTTCGATCAGCAGAACGTCGTTCCAGCCTGCCTCGGCCAGGTGATAGGCCAGACCCACCCCCATCATGCCGCCGCCGATAATCACCACTTTCGCCTGAGATTGCATGGCTGATCCCCCTACCAGACGCCGTTGCCGGCCTGCATCCGTTCACGCGGAAGGATGATGTTGTAATTGCCCCGGATTGCGGCATCGACCTTTTCGTCGATGTGGCGCGGATAGTGATCGGCGAGGATCTTGCGCACCCGGTCACGCGCCACGGCCCGTGCGTCATGCCCACCTGCATCTTGCCATTCGCTGATGCTGCGGCGGTCGGCGATTTCGGGATAGACGTAGTCGGTCTTCATCCGTGCGAAGGTCTGTGCGTGGCCAAGGTAATGGCCCACGCCCATCACCGTGTCGCGGATCACCTCGAAGTTCAGGGTGTCGGACGTCACCTCGATCCCTTTCACGGTGCGAAGGATCGCCCCCAGAAGGTCATTGTCGATGACATAACCTTCGAAAGTGGTCCCCATGAGCGAGCCTTGCATGCCGGCACATTCATGGATCATCGTGGCCCCCGCCTGTGCGGCAAGTGACACCGTATAGCCCTTTTCACCGCCGCTTTGCGCATCTGGCAGCTTGCTGTCAGTCATGCCCGCGGGGACCGAGTTCGGCAGATCATAGAAATTCGCCATTTGGGCACAGGCGGCCGAAAGCAGGGCCTGTTCGCCCGAGCCACCCGACATTGCCCCCGTCCGCAGGTCTGACACGAAGGGCCAGGCAGCGAAGATGCCGCGACACTCGGGGTCGATGATGTGGCACAGGATCAGCCCTGCCAGGACTTCGGCACAAGCCTGCGCCACGGCACCTGCCAAGGCGGCGGGTGCGGTGGCCCCGGCTTGCCCCGCCGACACCAGCAGGATCGGCATGCCTGCCAAGACAGCGGCCTCCAACGCATCGCAGCTTTCGGTGGCAAAGCGCATGGGCGGGACGACATGGCAGCAGACGGCAGTGCAGAAAGGGCGGTCGCGATGGCGGCCGTCGCCGCCTGCCACAGCGTCCAGCATCGGCTGAACCGCGCGGACCGAGGCGCTGTCGGTATAGCTGACGGCGATGGATTTCGTGGTGCCTGCAAGGCAGGCATAGGTGGTGTTCATGTCCAGATCGAGGATGGTCGTGGCATCGCGCGCCACGATGGAACGGTGATACCAGTGAATATTGTCCAGCCGGTCTACCAGTCGGGCAATATCATAAAGATCGGCCACCGTGCTTTCGCGGTAGCGGCCGGTCTCGAAATCCATGATCGTGGGGGCTGCCCCACCGGTTCCGGTATGAACCCGCCGCCCACCGATTTCGATATCGTGCAAAGGGTCGATACCATGCAGGGTGAACTTGCGGCGCACGCGGGCGATCACATCTTCAACCAGCGCGCGCGGGAACCGCAGCCGACCGTTGCCGTCCACTTTGCACCCCGCCGCAACGGCACGCGCTTCAAGGCTGGGGGTCAGTTGCGACAGGCCGAGATCTTCGAGAAGTTGCAGCACAAGTTCGTGGATTCGCAGGATTTCGGCATCGGTCAGGGGTTTATAGCGGCCACCTACCATACCGGCGGGAACGGGCGAGGGCGGCAGCGCGGCCTCGACACGGTTGCGGCGACCGGCGCGGCGCGGAGAAAGTTCGGACATGGCGGCCCCTCAAAGCATGATTTGGTCCCAACAGGCCCCAAATTCTTGCGCCGTTCAAACGATCATTCCGAATGGATCGCATTCCCTGGTGTAATGCCAGCATTATCTTGGTTGGCGGCTTCAGCGCCAATCCATTCCATAAACGCGCTGATCCCGTGGCTTTTTATGCCACTGTTGGATGTGCAGAGGTAATAGCCATCGCGCGTCTCTAGCGTTCGATCCACCGGGCAAACCAGCCGCCCTTCGGCCAAAAGCGGGTCGGTGACATAGCTCCACCCCAAAGCGACCCCATGGCCCGCCTCAGCCGCCTGCAACACCATCGGATAAGAATTGAACCGCAGCCCCCGCCGCACCGGCTGGCCGTTCACCCCCTGCCGCAGCAGCCATGTCCGCCAGTCCACCCCACCGAAAGACGGCTTGCCATATTCAAGGTGCAGCAGCGTTTGGTCCAGCAGATCCTCGGGCCGATGCAGCGCCGGATGGGCGCGCAAATAGGCCGGGCTGCACACCGGATAGACCCGTTCGCCGAACAAAAGCCGAGACTGCAACCCCTGCCACTGACCTGCTCCGAACAGGACTGCCACATCCACCTCGCCTGTGCCCGGCAAGACGGGCTGATCGGTCGCCAGCACCCGCAGGTCGACATCGGGTTGCAGCGCGCCAAAGCGTTCCAGCCGTGGCATCAACCAAAACCACGCAAAGGCGACCGAGGCGCAGACCGTGATCTGCGGTGCTTTGGGTGCGGCGCCAAGCGCGGCAAGGCAGGCGCTGATATCGTCCAGCCCACGGGTTACCGACCCGAACAGGTGCTGCCCCTCGGCCGTCAGATCAACGGTGCGATGCAGGCGGCGAAACACCTGCAGGCCCAGAGCCTCTTCAAGCGCCTTGATTTGCCGACTGACCGCGCTTTGCGTCAGGCACAACTCATCAGCCGCAAGCGTAAAGCTGCGGTGACGCGCGACCGCCTCAAAGGTATGAAGCAGGTCCAAGGGGGGCAGGCGATATTTGCTCACGGATAACCCTTCGCTTATGGCGCCGGACCAATTTTGAAACCGGTCTTTACGCTCTGAAAGCCGATCTACCAGAGCACGGGCTGCTGGCAAGACATTGGCAAGATGACAAGCGCGCCCGTGGCTTTGTCAACTTCGCGGCATGTTGAAGCGACAGAGCTATCTTGGCCATTTGCGCAGGTTTTTACTGCCTGGATTTGGGCCAAGGATACGGCATTTGAAACGATTTAAAACAGGCTTGAGTGTTAACGGCATATAAGAATCTTGAACCACTTCTATCTGCGCTTGTGCATCAGCAAGATTTCTTCCAAGCATGAAGAAGTCTGGCTTGTTCATATAGACCTCGGCCCATGCCAGAGTGTTGCCATGCTCTTGCTGACCAACACCAAATTCGAAATGCCGGCCCTTCCGCCCGGTCTTGTGATGCGAAAGGCGCGGAACGAACATCTGGATCGGGTTTTGATGCGCCCTTTTGCTGATTTTCGACCCCGGCGGGCTTTGGCAAGGCCGCCTTTTGTGCTTGGTTGCAAATATGGAAAATTCAATTTCAAAAACAATAATTTAAACAAGAAACTCCTAGCCAGACCATGGGCCCGCTAATCCGAATGGCGCGCCCTTTAGACGGGCTGCAAGTTGGCTGTCATTCCGGCAAGTCGCCTTGGCGCTGGCCTTCGCTGTCGGTCCACCAGCAGCACAGCCGGTCTTCGTCGCGCCACCGCCCTGCATCAGCTGCGGGCGCGCTGCTGTGGTCGCGGTGGCACGGGATGCCTGCGATCACGAGCGTTCCGGTCGCGGCATGGCCCAGACGGGCAGCAAAGACCTTGTCCACCAGATAAACAGTCAGTTCCTCTGGCCGTGCGCAGGCGGGATCGGCAAGGATCTCGGCCAGACGCGTGCGCTTCGCAGCATCGGCTTCAAGGATTGCCGCGACGTCCGCACGAAAGGCGGTTTCGGTGGCAATATAAGCCTCTAGCGCGGGAAGCGACCGCGCGGGCGGTTTTTTCAGCTTCAGATGGCCACCGTCATGCAGCATCTTCAGGATATGCGCCCCGATGGGCGAGGTCAGTTGCACATGCGCGTCGTGAAAGGCCAGTTCACGGTCTTCGTCCGACAGGCGCATCGTGGCGGGCCGTCCTTCCAGCACGGCGCGGCGCAGGGCCGCGAGCGCAGGCGTTCGGTGCACGTTGGGGATCAGATCGATCACCTGAAGCGCGGGTTTCATGCGGGTGCGGATATCCCAGAGCAACGGTCAGCCTCCGGGCGCATCATCGGGTGCGAAACCCAAAGGGGCCTGCCGGACCGGCACGGCAGAAAGGCCCGCCTCGGCCACGAGATCGCCTGCCATGCCTTCGGCATTCGGTCCCGCATTCAGGATCACCTGCCATATCTCGCGCACGGGTGGCAGAATGCGCGGTTCAGCCACCGCACGGGCGGTATGAAGCCAGACGGCCAAGCCGTCGCTAAGGTCATAGTCGCGCTTCTTGCGCAGAACCGCGATGCGGGTCTGGGCCGCCGCTACAAAACGGGTTACGGCCTGGGGGGGCCAGCTTGCGATGGCATGAACGTCTTGCCCTTCGCTCTGCAGGACAATTGCCCAGAACCATGCCGTTGCCGCATGGCTATCGACAACATGCTTTTTGGCCGATGCCAGCCTGTCAGCCACCGCCTGCGCGTCGCCAACCAGCGCGGCCGTCGCCTTTTCCTGCTGCCATGCGTTGAACATCGTTCCTCCTTGCCTGCCGTCTGAACCACGAAGCGGCCAAGAGCACAAGCGTTCCCGCCCCTCGGGCGGTCGCGATGCAAGTTTGCGCGGGTGCGGATCAGTTCACAACGAAGGTTGATAGGATTTTAAAGCGCGTTCGGGCGGGCAATTGGTGCGGGCCAACACGATGCGTTCGCTCTGCGCCTTCAGCGCCGTTGGAACAGTTTTGCGCGATTGTTTAGCAAAGATATTGCACCTCATTTTGCCCCGCGGGGTGCAATACGATGATGAACCGCATGACAATGACGGTTCAGGCTGATTATAGTTTCAAACACATACGACGCGCGGCACGCAAAAAAAGGGCCGAGGGGTGAGGCTGCTCCCCGCCGCCCATTGGCGGAATATCCAGCGCAGGCCATGCGGAAGAGCGAAGCGCTTTCTTTCATATCAATCCAGCCTAGGCGGCACACCCGCAATAGCAAGCCTTTCGCCTGCCTTCCGTCTTTCTGCGAGAGGGTTCCATCGCCAAAGGCCAGTTGCGCGATACGTCTTCACAGCCATATGGGGAACCGCGACCCAATCTGTAACAGCAAAACCGGTAACACATTTCGGAATTTGGCGCAGCAGTTTACCCAGTTACAGGTTCACACTCACCAATTCAAAGAGTTGACTAGCGGTTATATGGCGCGCGCCTTTCATAACATCTTCCCGAAGGAATCATTACGCGTTATAGTAAAAATTCAAGGGCGCTTTAGGGCTTTATAGGGGCGTTGTAACACCATGAAATACAGTGCAGGACAAGCAGCCAAGGCGACGGGAAAAAGTGTCCCGACCATCACGCGCGCCATAAGAAAAGGCCTAATTCCAGCCACCAGGACAGAAACCGGTGGCTTTCAGATCGAACCATCCGAGTTGCACCGGGTGTTTCCCGCCATAAAGGCCGTTAGTAACGTTACGGCAGCGCCATTAGGCCGTGAAACCCCGCGCGCGCCCACCGCTTTACAGGGTGGTGTAAAGCTGCATCGGTTGTTCACTCCGGCGAAATCTGTCAGTGAACCGGCGACCCCTGCGTTAGGGCGTGAAACCCAAAGCGTTACCCAGGCGTTACAGGAAAAAGCACGGCTCGCGTTACAGGAAAAAGTCAAGACATTGGAAGACGCATTGTCGGAAGCGAGGGCGGAAAGGGATGCCTGGAGAGAACAGGCCGAAAGATTGGCGGCCGCCCTGCCCTTGCCAGTAACAACACCAGAAACTGCCAAGAAGAGTTGGTGGTCGTTGAGCTGATTTCGCCGCGGTAAGCCGAGACGCGCCTTGGTGCGAGCGGTGGCTTCATAGAGCCTAATCAGATCGCCCCATGAAGCTTGGAGCACCTCTTTGGCTATTCGACAGCCCAAGCAGACCAGGCATTCAAGACGACGACACGTCCTTTCAGGGGGCGTCGTTTTCCTATGCCAATGGCACCTGCAAAAAACATTCAAAAAAGATGTAGCTTTTTGTGTTCATTTATGCGGTAATTTTTTTACTGACAGGAAATGAACGCGATCGATCTGACATAGCGCTGGACGCGAAAGGTCGACGAAAACATCAAACAGGGGGAAATATGCTTAAATATCTATATACTACCCTTAGCGCGGCTTCGATCGCGCTCGCTTTGGGCGGGGCCGCTTCGGCGCAAGATTCGGCCGAACCGATCATCATTCCGACTCATAACTGGTCCAGTCAGGTCGTCATGGCCTATGTCATCGGTGGCATGTTCGAAAGCATCGGCGACAAGGTAGAATACGTCCCCGCCGATTCGCAGGCCGTCTATGAGGCGATCCGCAATGGTGATGTGACGATCAGCCATGAAGTCTGGCAGTCGACCTTTGGCGCGTCGTTCTACAATGCCATGGCACAGGGCGGCGTCATTGACGCAGGCAACCACGAAGCCATGACGCTGGAAGAACTTGGCGTGCCCCATTACGTCGTTGAACAGAACCTTTGCCCCGGCCTGCCGGCTTGGGAGGCTTTGAAAGACTGTGCGGCCGTGTTTGCCACCGCTGATTCAGACGGCAAGGGCCGCATTCTGGAAGGTCCGCAAAGCTGGCACGGTGATCTGATGCCCGACCGCGTTGCTGCGCTGGGTCTGGACGACAAATATGTCGTGAAGTTTGCGGGCTCTGCCGATGCGATCTGGGCGGAACTGGAATCGGCCAAGAAAGAGGGCCGCGGGATCATCACCTTTAACTGGACCCCGAACTTTACCGATGCCGACGGGTTCGATTTCATCAAGTTCCCCGCCTATAGCGATGGCTGCCGGAAGGCCGATGGCGGCGATGGCAGCTGTGGTTCGCCGATTGGCTGGCTGAAGAAAGCGGCGAACTACAAGTTCCCGAAGACCCACCCGAAAGCCTATACCATCTTCAGCAAGATCTCGTTCAGCACTGCCCAAATCGGGCAAATGGCGGCTCTGGTTGATATCGACAAGATGAGCCACGAAGACGCTGCCAAAAAATGGCTGGCGGACAATCAGGACGTCTGGATGACCTGGACCAAGTGATCTGCAACTTAAAGCAGTTTTTGCCTTGAAAACATGGGCTTAATGAGAAATCTTTACCCCCTTCGCACAGCGTCAAGGGGGTAAAGGTGTCAGAAGGGCAGCGGTGCGCGCGGCTTATTGAACTCATTTACGTTTCCGCGGAAAGACACGATGGCCATCAAAGACCACACGGCAAAGTCGCAGCCGGTTATCAAATGCGAGTCCGTCTACAAGATCTTCGGTGACAACTCAGAGGCGGTTCTGCGCGGCCTGGGCGGCGTGGTGGACGCCAAAGCGTTCCAAGACGCCGGCTGCATCATCGGGGTCAACAATGCGTCATTCGAAGTGCAGCGGGGCGAGTTGCTGGTGGTCATGGGGCTTTCGGGCTCGGGCAAGTCCACCTTGTTGCGCTGCATCTCACGCCTGACAGAGCCGACGGCAGGCAAGATATTCATTGACGGCGAAGACCTGACGCAGATGTCAGGCAAGCAACTGGTTGATCTGCGCCGCAACAAAATGGGCATGGTTTTTCAAAGCTTTGCCCTGTTGCCGCATAAAACCGTTCTGGAAAACATCGCCTTTCCCCTGCAGGTCAAGGGCCAGTCAACGGCCGCCAGCATCAAGCGGGCGATGGAAATGGTCGAACTGGTCAGTCTTCATGGCCGCGAAAATTATTACCCCCGGCAGTTGTCGGGCGGCCAACAACAGCGTGTGGGCATTGCCCGCTCTTTGGCCGTGGAGCCCGAAATCTGGCTTCTGGACGAACCGTTTTCCGCGCTTGATCCCTTGATCCGCAAGGAAATGCAGGACGAGTTTCTGCGCCTGCAAGGTTTGTTGCAAAAGACCATCCTCTTCATCACCCATGACTTCGACGAGGCGCTGCGACTGGCCGACCGGATTGCGATCATGAAGGACGGTGTGATTGAACAATTGGATACGCCGGCCAATATCGTGCTGCACCCTGCCACCGATTATGTCGCCAAGTTCACCAGCGACGTGCCACGTGAAAAAGTGTTGAGCTGTGCGAACCTGATGGAACCTTTGGGCCACGCTGAAGTCAGCGCAATGACGGTCCACAAGGACGCGATCATCGAAACCGTGGCAGAGGCCGTGCTGAACGAAGCCCATCCGGTGCAGGTGATCGATGATGCAGGCGTGCCGGTTGGGATTTTGAACCGCAAGACCATCCTTCACATCCTGTTCGGGTCGCGCGGCCGTCACGATCTGGCCAAATAGGACAGGACAGCAGATGCGCTCGCCACTTCTCCGCTCGGGTCCGCTGCAAGTTGCACTGCTGGTTGTGGTGTTCTTGGTGTTATGTGCCGCCATTCCTGCCAATGAAAACAGTTACTTGTGGCGGTTACCGCATCTTTTGTCCGGTCTGCCGGAAGAGATCAACAAATTCGTCAAGTACATGATGTTCGAATGGTGGCCGATCGACATTTATGATCCGGACATTGAGGAATACGAGGCCTCGCCCCTTATCAAGGAAGTGACGCGCGCCTTTTCGACGGCGATTTTGTTCTGCATTGATTTGCTGCGCGAAGTGTTTGTGGGGGGCGTCAAGACCATTGCCGCGGTTGTGGGCTGGGATTTCGCACGCGCCCATCCCGACCTTGTTTGGCCCGCCTTGCCATGGACGATTGTCGCCGCAGGCGCCGCCCTGCTTGGCTATGCGCTGAAGGGTGGCTGGCTGGCAGCGATGGCGGCCTTTGCCACGCTTTACATCTCGATCTTTGGTCAGTGGGAGCCCGCGATGGAGACGCTGTCGCTTGTGCTGATCGCCGCGCCGATTTCCTTTACCTTGGGCCTTTTTCTGGGCATTGCCGCTTTCAAATCCCGGGCGGTCGAGGCGGCTTTGACGCCGCTTTTGAACGTCGCGCAGACCATGCCGCATTTTTCATATCTGGTGCCGGTGATGGTGATGTTCGGCGTGGGCGATCATGCCGGCGCGATTGCAACGATCATCTTTGCCACCCCGCCAATGGTGCGATTGACGATCCTGGGGCTGAAAAAAGTGCCGCTGGAGGTGGTCGAGGCCGCCATGATGAGCGGCTGCAACACGCAGCAATTGATGTTCAAGGTGATGATCCCTGCAGCGCGGCGTGACATCCTGATCGGCGTCAACCAGATGATAATGCAGTGTCTGGCGCTGGCGGTGATCGCGTCCTTCATCGGGGCCAAGGGGCTTGGGTTCAACTTGCTCTTGGCGCTGAATCAGCTGCGGATCGGACAGGCGTTGGAACTGGGTGTCTGCATCGTGCTGATCGCGGTGACTTTGGACAAGCTTTCGCTGGCTTGGGCGAACAAGAAAACCGACTATTTCGCGGACCAAAGCTTTGCCATGCGCCACAAGTTTGGCCTGATCTTTGGCGCCATCTTTGTGGGCGGCATCGTGCTGGCGTGGATCGGCACGTTCGTCTTTGGGGATGGGATCAACTACTTTTACATGATCCCCCACAACAAAGGCATCACCACCGAAAGCTTCTGGCAATCTGGCGTCGATTGGATGGTGGAGAACTGGTATCAGGGGCTGCAGGGGTTCAATCGCTGGCTGATCGTGTCGGTGCTGGTGCCGATGAAAACCGCGTTTCTGGCCATGCCGGTTGCCGCGACCTTTGTTCTGACGATGGGCATCGGGTTTATCGTGGGCGGACTGCGGTCGATGGTGACGGTGGGGCTGTTCTTGCTGTTCATCGCGCTGACTGACTGGTGGGACCGGGCGCTTATCACGGCTTACATGGCCACTTTTGCCGTGATCGTTTCGGTGATCATCGGGTTCAGCATTGGCGCGCTCTGCGCCCATAACGAAAGCGCGAGCAAGGTCGCGCTGTTGTTGTGCGATACCTTTCAGACCTTCCCGTCCTTTGTCTATCTGATCCCGGTCATCATGCTTTTTGGTGTCACGGACACCTCGGTTCTGATCGCGGTCATTGTTTACGCAACCATCCCTGCCACGCGTTATACCATTGAAGGCTTGCGTTCAGTGCCGCCCGCTTTGCAGGATTTGGGGCTGATGTCAGGCACAAACTGGTATCAGCGTTTTGCCAGCATTGAACTGCCATTGGCGCTGCCGCACATCATGCTGGGCATCAACCAGACGGTGATATTTGCGCTGTTCATGGTGATCATCGGCGCGATGATTGGCACGGATGATCTGGGCCAATACATTCTGAAGGCTTTGTCGGACAAGAACGGTATCGGCAATGGTCTGATGTTGGGGCTTTGCGTGGCCTTCATGGGCCTTGCGGTGGATCATCTGATCCAGACTTGGGCGCGCAAGCAGCGGGCAAAACTGGGGATCGCCTGACCAGATCGCGCAGCGGGCGCTACACCTTCCGCCCGTTCCGCAAAAGGGGGCCTCCCCCCCCGCCAAGCCGCGAAAAGGCAAGGATGGCGCAGGCTGACACAAGACCAAGCGCCCCTGCCACCCAAAGTGCGGTCTGATAGGCGCCGGTCTGGTCAAAAAGCCGCCCAGCCAGCCATGGCGCGACAAGGCCCGCAGAGCCCCATGCCGTGAACACCTTGCCATAGATGCGTGAGCTGTCCATGGACCCATAAATCTTGGCGATTGCGGCAGGATAGGCGGCGATCAGGCCACCGTATGAAAACCCGACACCGGCCAGACACAGCATCAAGAAGCCAAGGCTGGTTACGCCTGCGAGCGCCGTGACGCTTGCCACCGAGATCAGCGGCAAGACAACCAGCGGCCAAAGCGGCGACAGACGGTCCACCAGCCGCCCGGCAATCAGGCTGCCTGTCAGATTTGACAAGGCGATCACCACCGGCGCGGCCCATGCGGCAAGATCAAGGTTTTGCGATGCAGCAATGCCAGCCGCATGCCCAATAACCATCAAGCCAGCCGCAACACCCGTGCCATAGCCCAACCACAAAACCCCAAGACGCCCAAAGCGCATCTTCAGCTTTGGCATATCGTCACTCTTTTGGGCGTGGGCCAATGATGCAGTGCGCAGCAACAGCGCACAGGCCACGCTCGCAAGGATCAACACGGCCATCAAACCCAACATCGCAGCCTGAAAACCACCATATGACAGGGCGTAGGCGAGCAGAACAGGCGCAATGACGGAACCAAGGGCATAGGCCGCAGTCACGATACCCATAGACGTGCCCTCGCGCCCCGGATTGGCGCGCGAGGCGATTTGCAGCCCAAACCCATAGCCCAGCCCGTTTGCACCGCCAAAAAGCAGGCTATAGCCCAGCCAGACAAACGGCAAAGTAGGCGCCATTGCCGCAACCCCGGCACCAAAAGCCGCAGTCAGTCCGATTGCCAAGACCAACCTTGCCGCCGGCCATGTTTCAAACACCCGGTGGCCCAAGAATACGGCAAGTGTCAGCGCCGCCAGCGCAAATGAATAGGTCGCGCTGACCAAAGCGCGCGGGACATCAAATCGTGTCTCGAGCGGGATCAAAAGCACGGAAAACGCGTGAATGGACCCCAAGACCATAGCCAAAATCGCAGCAGAAAGCAGGACCGGCATGCCTTCCTTCGCGATGACCGGGGGGCGGGGTTGCAGAATGCGGCTCCGTCTTGGAAGGGCTTGCAAAGGGCTGGCCGTGAAAACCTGCGGCGCCGGTTTCAGATTGGCGCAGATCTTAGGGGGCTTTTCGCCCGAAGGCCACAGAGGCGTGATGCCAGATGCCCAGACCGCTGCAAAGGCTGCCCCCTGCCCCGCCGCGACTAGGCCTGCACCCCCGCCGCCTGCGCCAAAACCCGAAGGCCGGCGACCAGATCGGCCTCATGTGTGTCTTCTTCAAACGCGTGGCTCACCCCGCCGATGGACGGCACAAAAAGCATGGCCACCGGCATAAGGCGGGCTACATTGGTGGCGTCATGCAAAGCCCCTGAGGGCATTCGTCGCCAGCGGCCCGGTGCCACGGCTTCGGCTGCGCTTTCCAGCCGCGCGCGCAAGCCGGCATCCATTTCCACCGGCTCAAGCCCTACAAAGCCGCCAATTTCAAGCCCAAGGCCCATCTCGGCAGCGATCTCGTTCAGAACCGTTTCGATGATGCTTTGCATCCGCCCCAAGCGCGCGTCATCCCCATCGCGCCATTGCATCGAAAACCGCACCTGCCCCGGCACGATCGAGGCCGCGTTGGGCGACAGCGCAACATGGCCGATGGTCCAGACAGATTGCGGCGTCACCACATTGCGCAGCCGATCATTCAGGCGGGTATTGAAGGCGGAAAGCCCCTGAAACGCATCTTTCCGCAGCGCCATCGGCGTTGTGCCCGCGTGGTTTTGCTGGCCGCTCAGCGTGACCATGATCTCGCGGTAGCCGACGATATCCGTCACGACACCAATCTGTTCGCCCGCAGCGTCCAGTGTGGGGCCTTGTTCGATATGCAGTTCAATATAGCCGGTGAACTGTGCCGGATTGATATCCGCACCGCTGCGCGCCCCCAAGTCGGCGCGGGCAGCGGCCAGCGTGATCCCATCAGTGTCTTTGACCGCATCCGCTTCGGCCAAAGACAGCAGACCTGACCAAACGGCCGACCCCGTGGTGCCGCCAAACCGGCCCTCTTCATCTTGAAACGACACGATTGAAATGGCGGGGCCGCCCGCCGCCCGCGCCGCGCGGGCAATTTCCAGCGCCGCGATCACCCCCAGCGCCCCATCCAGCCATCCGCCCGTCGGCTGCGTATCGGAATGCGACCCCAGCAGCAGCGATGGACCTTCGGCCAGTCCAAAAAGATTCCCCATCGCATCAAATCTTGCGGTCAATCCTGCCTCGGCAATCTTGCCGGCCAACCAATCGCGCGCGGCAATGTCAGGCGCACTGTAGGCGGGGCGGATAACACCAGACCCTTGCACCCCAATGCGGCGCAGGTCGTGAAGGTCAGACAGAAAGCGCGTTGGGTCGAGCATGAAAACACCGGGATCAGGACTGCGAGATTCAGTCTAAGCAGCGCCCCCCGAATTGAAAAGCCGCGACCAAAGCGACAAGGCCATTCTCCCCATAAAGCAGCGCGGCCAATGGCAAAGACGTATCTGGAAGGCTTACCCAGCCGAGGCCGTCAGCTGCAGGGTTTCGCGCAGGGCATCAAGGTCTGGGATGCGATGCATATCCAGCGCCATCATGGTTTCCTTGAAGACCTTGGGAACTGCCCGCGCCAAGCTTTCAAGGGCAGGTTCGTCTTGCGCCTTGACGCAAACTTCGATCTTGCGCCAAAGCTCCGCAAGGCGGGTGGCACCAAGGACTGCGGCAGACCCCCCGGCACGGTGCGCGATCTCGGCGACTTCCGGGTCAGACGTCCGGTCCGGGTTCCGCCCCAACAAAGCCTTCAAGGCTGTATGTGTGTCATTCACCATGCCACCCAAAAGGTTGCGCGTCATCTCCATCCCCATGAGGCCAAGAACATCTTGAAAGCTGTTCAAGATCGGGAAGTTTGATGCGGCAAAGCCAGGAATATCTGCATAGGCGGTGCTGTCGATCAAATCGCGCAACTGCACCATGCCAATCGGCTTTTGGAAGGCCCCGTCAAACCCGTATTCGGGCAGTTCAGCGGCGCATTCTGTCAGATCGCGGGCCGTCAGCGCGAAAATCTTGGTCAATGTATTGACGCTTTCCGTTCGGATTTTCAGGGCTGTGTCAAAACCATTCAGCCCCGGCATGCTGAGATCCATCAAGATCAGATCGTAGTTCTTTTCACAGGCAAGCCTTATCGCAATGGTCCCGTCCTGGGCCATGTCGGGGTTATGTCCAAGACGGCGCACCATTTCGGAAAGCAAAGCGCGGTTCACCGGATTGTCGTCCACAATCAGCACCTTGAGAGACCGGCCCGTCGAAACCGGCTCAGCAAAGCTTGGCCGTTCATCTTGCACCGTGGCCGATGCAATCACGGCCAAGGGGGCCTCGAAGGTGAAGAAGAACCGGCTTCCCTTGCCCAGTTCGCTTTCCAGATCAATCGTGCCCTGCAGACGCTCCACAGATGATTTGGCGATGGCAAGGCCAAGACCAAATCCCGTTCTGTCATCGGCACCCTGGTCTGAAACCATGGCGAATTCATCAAAGATGCGCGTCTGATCCTCAGGGCCAATGCCGACGCCGGTATCTTTCACCGACACCTGAACAACTATCGCCCCCGCTTCGTTGGCCCTTGCATCAAGCAAAACGTCGATCTTGCCGTTGCTGGTGTATTTGACCGCATTCGCAATCAGGTTGCGCACGGTCAGCTTGAAGCTGCGGCTCTTGGCCAAAATCATAGCGCCGGTGGCATCGCCTGCCACGTCGAAAGCAACACGATTTCCCCGTTCCAGCGCGAGTGGGACGATTTCGGTCACGATCTCGTCGATTAATGTCGCCGGGCAGAAGGGTTCGTCCGGATCGCCCAGATAGCCGTTGCGCGTCAGGGCCAGAACGTCATCAATCTGGGTCAGGGCCGATTTTGCGCAGGCAGAAGCGGTCAGCAAAAAGCCTTGGTCACTGGCTTTCACTTCGCCGAGCTGGATCAATTCAAGCGAGGTGATAACCCCGTTCAGCGGGGTGCGCATTTCGTGGCTGTGCACCGAAAAAAACCGCTCTTTCGCCTTGGCGTCGAGTTGCGCACGGTCGCGGGCATCGCGCAGAACATCGGCCGCAGCCACCTCTTGCGATCTGTCGCGGATAAAGGCGATCAACGTGAAAAGCCCGCCTGTCGGCTGATCGATCACGCAGGAAAGCTCTACCGGACACAGCTTTCCTTCAGAGTTCACGATGTTTGTGTTGGTGCGCTGCGCGGTGCCAATTTCAGAAACCCCCAATGGCGCGTTTTCCCTAAGGTCCGCGACAAGTTTCGCAATTGCCTTGCGATCCCTTTTGGCGATGAAACTGAACGCGCCTGTCCCTATGATGTTTTCGTTGGGCCCCAACTTCAGGATGTTGCGCAGGGCTGCGTTGTGTTCAACCACATTGCCCGCGGAATCGACGATAACCACCGCGTCCAATGAGGCGTTGACCGTCCGGCGCAAGCGTGCCGCGACCATGGCGGTTTCAGCGGCATGATGGCCAACAGACCGCGAAACCTTCATGGCCTGACTGACCGAGGCAATCATCAACAAGATGACGACGCCCAGCATCAATTGCAGACGGCTGACGATCCAATGCCTTGTTTCACGGGCCTTTTCTGCCTCTAGGATGGAATCCAGCATCGCCGAATTGGCAACCTTGCGGATAAAAGGCATGTCGGCCTTGAAGGCGGTATAAAGGGCCTGAAGATTGGGCTGCGTCAGCCTTTCCATATCGTCCAAGCTGTTGGCAAGCACTTGGCTCGTCTTTTTGAGCTCCTCGAACTTTTCCTGCATGTCGGCGTCAGGGAAGGCATCTTTTGCAACCGAAGCCACCGTGCGAATGCGGCTATAGTAGATGTCAAAGGTGGAACGGATCAGCTTTTCTTGCGCCGGATCGGGGTTCTCGTCTGGCTTGGACGCGATGCCTTCCAACATGGCAAGCGAGAAATTCTTTGCCTCGACCTCCAGCTGCGCGAAGACCCAGACATGATTGTCCAAGCCGGTTTCGTTTGATCTTGCGACACGGTCAAACAAGGTGATGCCCTGCACACCAAGCAGCAGAAGCGCTGACAGAATGAACAGTATGAGAGACCCGCTTACCGCCCGCTGAGTCCTGAGCGGCACGGGCGTTTCTTTGATTTCAAAATTTGGCATCGAGGCCTTTCGTTGATGCAGCCAAGAGTGGCACCCCTTTCCGGGACAGCCAAAGCTAGTGTACGATCTTGATCTCAACGAGTTGCCAAATGCTTGCGGCATAGACACCTTCGGTCTGGTAGCTTGAATTCAGATTATAAGGAAAAACCACCCAAAGTGGCCCCTTGTCGCGCACCCCGAATGTCTGACCGTTCAGACGCGTCGCTACAATCGGCACGTCGTCTTCAAGCAAACGGTCTTCCAGCGTGACTTCATATTGGTTGGCTGCGATCAGGCGAACGGTTGGGTGTTCCACCTGTGAAATTTGGGCAGCATCCAGAATGTCTTTGAGGGCAGGCCCAGAAAAGGCAATCGTTCCTTCAGTCCACTGCGTCGAAGTATCAAAGCTGTGCTGCGGCAACGCATCGAGTGCCGCGAGATCAAACTTAAGGGATTCCGACACGCCATTTTGCACAACCAAAAGCGTGTCTTCTTCGGCAAAAGACGGGTTTGCGCCTGCGAAAGCAGCAGCCGCAAACAAAACTGCAGCGCGACAAGATTTGAACATGCTTGACCACAGACCGACTGATGACAACATAAGACCCCACAAATACAGACAACGATACCTTTTCGATGGGTAACACAAGCTTTCAGCTCAACCCTTTCATCTTACGATGATTAATGAGTATCTTTCGATACAATGTGTGCGATTTAGAACTTATTTCGCGGATGCGCTGGCAACCTTTACCCTAGGGAACTATCTTAAGGCTCAGATGGTTAAATAATCAGGCGGGGCCCGCAAGCGCCCTCCCTCTCTAGGTGGAATGAATGTCAGAAGTGTTGTCCGTCCTTGTCGCAGATGACCATGATATCGTGCGAGACGCCGTGGCCCATGTCATCAGCAATGAGTTGGCTGTCGAGGTCATGACGGCCAAGGACAAAGAAACCGTCCTGCAAGCGATCGCCGAGTCTGGCCCGTTTTCGGTCTTGCTCCTTGATATCGCGATGCCGGGGATGGCCAGCACGTCCAGCGTTGAAGAGGTCGTCACAGCCAACGCCCCTGGGGCGGTGGTGGTGTTTTCCGGACTGGTGGACGAAGTTTTCGTGCGTCAGGCTATCATGAATGGCGCCCGCGGCTATATTCCCAAAACCTTGCCGCTCAAGTCGCTGTGCAGCACGTTGAAGCTGATTGCCTCGGGTCAGATTTTCGTTCCGTTCTCGCCGGTGGAACACGCATCGCTTGACAGGAAGACGCCGCGATTGTCCGACAAGGAACTGTCGGTGCTGCGCCTCTTGGTGAAGGGGCAGACCAACAAGGAAATCGCAAGGGCGCTCGATTCCACCGAAGTCAGGATCAAGATGCATCTGCGGTCGATCTGTTCGCGGCTGAACGCAAAGAACCGCACGCAAGCGGCCCTGATTGCCGAACAGACGGGTCTGGTCGATTCATCATTGGTGTGATCTGCCAAGATGGTCCAAATCGAAACCCGCCGGTGTTTCGCAGGGATGATTTTGTCACGCCAGACGTTTTGCGTGGATTGAACAGTGCTCCGTCGCAGCGTGTTGATGTCTAAATTAAACTTGCATTGGAATTGGAACGGCCCGCGCTTCCAAGCGCAGCCACGGCACCTAAGCGCGATGTCAGTTTTCAGCACTTTTCGGGATGAAGCCAGCCATATGGTACGGCCTGCCAAACCTTATTGCTCAGCACGTCCACCATTGAAGACAAAGCCGTTCAACAGCATCACGAATGCCGGCACGGCGCTGGCGACGTAGATCACGACAAGCGCCAAAACGCTTACATTGAAAGACGCGCACACCAAGAGTGTCAGCATTCCAAGCGCAGCAGAGACCACAGAGATAATCATTATTTTGCCTCACGATACAGAGACATAACTATATGAGGCGCGACAAAAGTCGCCATCCGCCCTGTCGATAGGTCACCTGTCTCGAACGGCCACATCGGCCATCGCTCAACATGTCAAACGGGCAGTAATTTCATCATTGGATATCTTTCTATCCAAAGGGTGATCAATTTATCGGCTGCCCAGATTGCCGAAACCCCTGCTTTAAAAAATTGTTAACTAAAAGTAGGAGGTTACTTATGTCTGGCGCAACTGCCCTGAGCCGGTTTTTTGGCGGCATTTTTTCTGGTGCTGCGTGGAGCCTGAAGTCGGGTTTTGAAAGCAGATCCAGCGTTGCGCGCAGCAGCGTGGCCTTCCAAGGGTCGCCCCAAGACAAAGACTTTGCACGCCGCCCCTACGAAACCTACGATCACGCATCAACCTTGTGTTATGCAGATACGCTTTATGGCGACACCATCCTGATCGTTGATCCGCGCGGCATTCAACGCGACATGCCGTTCTGGCTTGCAAACAATTGCCTCAAGACCCGCACCCTGAAGACCGTGTCGAAGGCGGGCCAAACCGTAGATTCTAGTGAACAACAGGTGGGTTTGGTCGTCGTGGATCTTGAAAGCTGCGGCGGTATTGCCAGCATCGTGTCTGACCTGATGGCCTTTCGCCAAGCCTATGTCGACATGCCGGTCATCCTTATCAGTGGCGACAGCGAAATGGACGACTTTTCGACCGAGCGTCTGGCGATCGGCGATGTAACCCT
>JAIOXV010000019.1 GCA_021741465.1 Paracoccaceae bacterium | reverse complement strand
CGCTGGACCGCGTGTCCAACCCGGCCACCCAATCCCCCGGCGCGGGCTTTTTCGGGGCGATTGCCGGCTATGATGCCATGGCGGACGGTTCGGCCACGTCGCTTGCCGGCGTGACGGTGGTGGATCCTGCGACGGTCGAGATCAAGCTGTCGCGGCCCGATGCGACCTTCTTGCATGTCATGGCGCTGAACTTTGCATCTGTGGTGCCGCAAGAAGCCGTCGATGCGGCCAACGGTGATTTCGGCAAGATGCCGGTTGGAACCGGTGCCTTCAAGCTTGAGGAATGGACGATCGGCCAAAAGCTGGTCTTTGCCAAGAACGCCGACTACTGGCGTGCGGGCCTGCCCTATCTGGACACCATCACCTTTGAAGTCGGCCAAGAGCCGATCGTGGCGCTGCTGCGGCTGCAAAATGGGGAAGTCGACGTCCCCGGTGACGGCATCCCCCCCGCCAAGTTCCAAGAGGTGATGGGCGATCCGGCACAAGCGGCGCGGGTTGTTGAAGGCGGCCAGTTGCAGACCGGCTATATCACCTTGAACGTGACGATCCCGCCTTTGGACAAGGTCGAGGTTCGCCAGGCGATCAACATGGCGATCAACAAGGATCGGATCGTGCAGATCATCAATGGTCGCGCTGTGCCCGCAAACCAGCCGCTGCCGCCGTCGATGCCGGGCTATACCAAGGATTATGCCGGCTACGCCTATAACCCGGAAGAGGCCAAGAAGATGCTGGCCGATGCCGGGCTGGGCGATGGTTTTGAAACCGAGCTTTACGTGATGAATACCGATCCAAACCCGCGCATTGCGCAAGCCATCCAGCAAGACCTGGCGGCGATTGGCGTCAATGCCTCGATCCAGTCGATTGCACAGGCCAATGTAATCGAAGCTGGCGGCGCAGGCACTGCCCCGATGATCTGGTCCGGCGGCATGGCGTGGATTGCGGACTTCCCCGATCCGTCGAACTTCTTTGGCCCGATCCTTGGCTGCTCGGGCGCGGCAGAAGGCGGTTGGAACTGGTCCAAATTCTGCGACGCAGCCATCGATGCCGAGGCAACCGCCGCCGACAGCATGACCGACCCGGCAACGCCCGAGCGTCTGCAAAAATGGTCCGACGTCTATATGAAGGTGATGGAACAAGCGCCTTGGGTGCCGGTGTTCAACGAACAGCGCTACACCATGAAGTCGGCACGCATGGGGGGGGCTGACAACCTTTATGTTGATCCGGTGTCGATCCCTGTGAACTACGACTACGTTTACGTTACGGAGTGATCCAGATGTGCAAGGCTTGTGATTACACGATCCATGGGGCGCAACATCATTTCGGCTGGGACAATTCATTTGCCCCGGTCGAAAGGGTGGAGCCCGGCCAGACGATCAAGTTTCACTGCCACGACAGTTCGGCGGGCCAGCTTGGCCCGTCGTCCAAAGTGGCCGATGTGGCGACGCTTGATTTCGGCAAGATCAATCCGGTCTCTGGCCCGATTTGGGTCGAGGGGGCCGAACCCGGCGACGCGCTGAAGATCACTCTTGACAGTTTTGCCCCGCAAACCCAAGGCGGCAAAGGCTGGGGCTGGACGGCGAATATCCCCGGCTTTGGCCTGCTTGCGGATCAGTTTACCGACCCTGCGCTGCACATCTGGTCTTACGATGCGACCACCATGGCGCCGTCGATGTTCGGCAAAGAGGCACGGGTGCCGTTGAAGCCTTTCGCGGGCACCATCGGCAATGCCCTGGCCGAAAAAGGCCTGCATTCCATCGTGCCCCCCCGGCGGGTTGGCGGCAATCTGGATATCCGCGACCTTTCCGCAGGCACGACGCTGTATCTGCCGGTAGAGGTTGCAGGCGCATTGTTCAGCGTTGGCGACACCCATGCCGCCCAAGGCGACGGCGAGGTCTGTGGCACCGCAATCGAAAGCCCGATGGATGTGATCCTGACGCTGGATCTGGTCAAGGGCGCACACCTGAAAACCCCGCGCTTCACCACGCCGGGCCCTGTGACGCGGCATCTGGACGCCAAAGGATACGAAGTCACCACCGGGATCGGTCCCGACCTGATGACGGCAAGCCGCGATGCTGTGGCCAATATGGTCGATTTCCTGTGTGCCACGCGTGGCATGGCGGCGGTGGATGCCTATATGCTGGTCAGCACCTGTGGTGATCTGCGTATTTCTGAAATCGTCGATATGCCAAACTGGGTTGTCAGCTTTTACTTCCCGCGGTGCGTCTTCGAATGACCGACGTGGCAGACCTTGCGAACGAGACCAATACCTTGGTCTCGGCCCCCCCTGTGGTATTGTCCTTGCGTGACCTGACGGTCTGCGTGCGCAATCAAGCTGGGCTGGTGCCGCTTGTCAGCGAGATCAGCTTTGATCTGCGGCGCGGCGAAACTCTGGCGCTTGCGGGCGAAAGCGGGTCTGGAAAATCAATCACCTCGCTTGCGATCATGGGCCTGTTGCCCCAACCCGCTGTCAGGATCACCGGCGGAAGCATCCGCTTGAACGGCCAGCCGCTGTCTGCCCTTACAGAAGCCGAGATGCGCCAGATCCGCGGCGATCGGGTGGCAATGATTTTTCAAGAACCGATGACCTCGCTGAACCCGATGATGAGCATCGGCGCCCAGTTGATCGAGGCGATCAGAGCCCATTCCGCCTTGTCACACAAAGACGCGCGCGCAGAGGCGATTGCCGCGCTCAGCGCTGTGCGCATGTCCGATCCTGCCCGCCGCATGACGCAATATCCTCATGAGCTGTCCGGCGGCATGCGTCAGCGCGTGATGATCGCCATGGCGCTGGCGCTAAAGCCCGAAGTGCTGATCGCCGACGAACCCACCACGGCGCTGGATGTCACGGTGCAGCGCGAGGTCTTGGAACTGCTGCGGGATTTGCAGGCAGAACAGGGCACGGCTATTTTGCTTATCACCCATGACATGGGCGTGGTCGCGGAAATGGCCGACCGTGTTGCCATCATGCGCAATGGGCGGGTGGTTGAAACGGGCGATGTCGGGCAGATCTTTGCCGCCCCCGCGCAAAGCTATACCCGCGAATTGCTCGCGGCTGTGCCGCGCATGGGCAAAGGTGGCCCCGCCCTGCCCCGCGCCGAGGCGGCCGTTGTCGCCGACCTGCGCGAGGTCAAGGTTGGCTTTGACATCCGCGGCGGCGTGTTGAACCGCGTTACCCACAGGGTGCATGCGGTCGAAGGCGTTAGCTTTGACATTCGCGAAGGCGAAACCTTTTCGCTGGTTGGTGAATCTGGCTGCGGCAAGTCCACCATCGCACGTGCCATTGTCGGCCTTGTGCCGCATGAGGGGCAGATAAGCATTGCGGGTCAAACGGTTGGCGCAATGACCGCAGCCGCGCGCCGCCGCCTTTCCAACAGCGCCCAGATCGTTTTTCAAGACCCGATGTCTTCGCTTGACCCGCGCATGACCGTGGGCGATCAAATTGCCGAGCCGCTGCTGATCCACGGCAATCATGATGCCGCCAGCCGCAGAGCGCGGGCCGCAGAGTTGATGCAGAAGGTTGGGCTGACATCGGGCCAGTTGGACAACTATCCGCACGAATTCTCGGGCGGGCAAAGGCAGCGCATCTGTATCGCCCGGGCCTTGGCACTGACGCCGAAGCTGCTGGTGGCCGATGAAAGCGTTGCGGCCCTTGATGTTTCGGTTCAGGCGCGGGTTCTGGCCCTGCTGCAAAGCCTTAAAACCGAATTTGGAATTGCCATGCTGTTCATCAGCCACGACATGGCTGTGGTTGAAAATATCTCGGATCGGGTGGGTGTCATGCACCGGGGGCAGATTGTCGAAATGGGCAGCCGCGCGCAGGTCTTTGGCAATCCACAACATCCCTATACGCAGCGATTGATGGATGCCGTTCCAGTCGCCGACCCCACCTATCAGCGCGCAGTGGTGACGCGCCCCACGGAAGACATCATCAGCCCGGTTTACAGCAAGGGCACAACCCTGGCCCGCAACCGGCTGATCGAAGTCTCGGCCGGGCATCTGGTGGCGCTGGACGCGTAGTTACGCTGTCGGCAGGCTTGCGGCCCACCCCGAGATCGAGGCCTAGGTTCGGATCACAAAGCCGCGGGCGATATGGTTGCGCACCAGAAAAATCATCAGCACGCCCGGGATCAAAGAGAAAACCGTCATCGCCATGACAAGCCCCCAATCGGTTCGAAATGTGAACAGGGCGCTGATGGCTTGGGTGATGGGCTTGCCCGCGGTCACGGTCAATATCCGGGCAAAGACCACCTCAACCCACGAAAAGATAAAGCAGAAAAAGGCCGCAACCGCGATGCCCGGTGCGATGGCCGGGATCAGAAAGCGCACGAAAAAGCTGGTGCGGCTGTGGCCATCGACAAAGGCCATCTCATCAAAAGACCGGGGAATGGCGGCGATAAAGCTTTCCAGAATCCAGATCGCGATCGGAAGGTTGAAGACACAATGCACCAAGGCGATGCCCACGGGCGAATTGACCAGCCCGACGCGGGCAAACAAGATGAAGATCGGCAGCGAAAGCACCACAGGCGGCGTCACGCGAAAGGCCAACAAAAACAACAAGAAATGCCGGTCGCCAACAAAGCCGAAACGCGCCAGCCCATAGGCAGCGGGCAACCCCGCGATCAGGCAAAACGCCACGTTCAACAGCACATAGGTGACAGAGTTGCCGATGGAGGCCCGCAGGTCCGGCGTGCGCAGAATGTTGATGTAATTGTGCAGGCCAATGGACCCCTGCGGCACGCCCTCAGCCCCAAGCGTTGCGGTAAAACTTAACACGATCGCCTGCACCAAGGGCAGCAGCACAAAGGCCGCAAGGGCCAAGCAGCCGCAAAGGCGCAACAGGCCGGCACGGGTGGGGGTGCCGGTCATGGCGCGCGGGTCCCAGATGGGGCGCCGGACTGGCGCATTTTGACAAACACCCAGACCAGCGTCAGCACAAAGACAAAATCCACCATCGCGCGGGCGGCCGCCGTGCCATAACTATAGGCCTTGATATCCTCGCCCAGTTCCAACGACAGGAAGGTTGTCGCATCGTTCGGGCCACCGGCGTTGATTGTCATCACCTCGGTGTAAATCATGAAGCTGTCCACCAGCCGCAGCAAAAGCACGATCCACATCGCGCCAGATATATGCGGCAGCTCGATCCAACGAAACACCGCCCAACGCGAGGCGCTGTCGACCGCGGCCGCCTGATAATAGGCCGGCTGGATCGACGACAGGCCCGCATAGGCCATGACCACCACCAGCCCCAACCAATGCCACGTGTCGACCAGCAGGATCAGCGCCCAAGTGTGCAGGGCGTTGAACTTGTAATCCAACGTCAGATGCAGCGCCGACAGCGCCTGCCCCCCCAACCCCTCGGGCCGGATCAGGGCCAGCCAAAGGCCTGCGATCATGTTGGTGGGCACCACCAAGGGAATGGCCAAGCACATCAGCATAAGACTGGCACCCCGTGGGCCCAGCTTGCGCAACATCAGCGCAATGCCAATCCCCAAGGGCAGTTGAACCGCCAGCGCCAAGACCGAAAACAGCGCGCTTCGGCCAAGGCTGGCCCAAAACCGCGGTGTGGTGACGATCATGCTGTACCAGTCTGTTCCGACCCAAAACACCCGATCCAAGCTGAAGATGTCATGAAAGGAATAGTTCAAAACTGCCAGAAGGGGCAAAACGGCCACAAAGATCATCACGCAGGCGGCGGGCAGCATGAGCACCCAAGTGGCATTTGCCTGGGGCTTCATGGCAGGTTGATCTTGGTTTGCCATTCTCGGCAGCGCTGGGTCAGTTCCTCAGGCAAGGGTTGGTCGGTGAAAACCTCACTGATTTCGCGTAAAGATGCCAAGCGCACGGGGGCAGAACGGTCCAATTTGGAATGGTCACAAACCAGAAAGGTCCGTCGCGCCTGGCGGATGATGGCTTTGGCGACCCGCACCTCTGCCAGGTCATAATCCAGCAATTCGCCTTCGGCATCCAAGGCCGATGCCCCGATGATGGCGATATCCACCTTGAACTGCTCGAAGAAATGCGTGGTCAATTCTCCGACCAAGCCGCCGTCAGAGCGGCGCAGCGCGCCCCCCGCCACCATGACGTCGCAGCTGGCATTGGCGGCCAAGATATTGGCCACGTTCATATTGTTGGTGATGACAGTCAGATTGCGATGATGCAGCAGTTCCCGCGCAACGGCCTCGGTCGAGGTGCCAAGGTTGATGATGATCGAGCAATTGTCCGGAATGGCCGCAGCACAGGCCCGCGCAATCGCGGCCTTTGCGGTTTCGTTCAGGCGGCGGCGTTCGTCATAGCCAAGATTGGTGGCCCCCGCCCGCGGAACGGCGCCACCATGCACCCGGTCAAGATAGCCGGTATCGGCCAGTTCCGTCAGATCACGGCGAATGGTTTGCAAGGTAACATCGAACCGCTGCGCCAGATCTTCGACGACCACTCGGCCTTCGGTTTTGACGATCTCCAGAATTTCGCTTTGCCGAAAGCTGAGCGCCATTTCGTTTTCCTTTTGCGTTCAACGCGCCAGTGGAATGTTCCATCAGGTTGCGCGCCAGATCAAGCCCCCATGGCCCATTGGGCGCAAATCTATTGATTTCATGTGGGTTTTTGGAAGAAATACTGTTTTTTCCACACCAGAAACACAGCGCAAGCGCACAGCCATTCGCATATTCAGCCCCAGTAAAAATGTTCGCTTTTTTACTTTTTTCGCCAATACGAAGAAAATAGTTGACAAGACCGGCGCGAATGATGCCCCCTTGGCATTCTCGGGGGGAGAGTTTGCATGGCCAGTCCGGACCAGCCGAAAGTGGCTGATCTTTTCATTATCGGCGGCGGGATCAACGGCTGCGGCATCGCGCGGGACGCGGTGGGGCGTGGCCTGTCTGTGACCTTGGCCGAGCAAGGCGATCTGGCGCAGGCGACCTCGTCAGCATCAACCAAGCTTTTCCACGGCGGGCTGCGGTATCTGGAATATTTCGAATTCCGCCTTGTGCGCGAGGCTTTGGAAGAACGCGAAACCCTGCTGACTGCCATGCCCCATATCTCATGGCCAATGCGTTTCGTGCTGCCCTATCATGCCGATATGCGCTTTGAGGGCGACACGCCCACCGGGCGTTTGATCTCGGCCTTTCTGCCGTGGATGAAGGGACGCAGGCCCGCCTGGCTGGTTCGGCTGGGGTTGTTTTTGTATGACACGATGGGCGGGCGCAAGATTTTACCAGCCACACGCACGCTGGATTTGCGAACAGATCCCACCGGCAGGCCGCTGAAAGCGCGCTTTGCGAAAGCATACGAATATTCGGATTGCTGGATCGAAGATTCGAAACTCGTCTCGTTGAACGCGCGCGATGCGGCGGAAAAGGGCGCAGAGATTCTCACGCGTTGCCGGGTTGTCAGCGCGGAACGGCGCGGCGATCTGTGGCATGTTGCGACCGATGGTGTCGATGGCCCCAAGATCCATATTGCGCGCGCCTTGGTCAATGTGGGCGGGCCTTGGGTCGAAGACATCATCCGCAACGTGGCGCGGATCAATTCGACCGAAGGGGTGCGTCTGGTGCGCGGCTCGCATATCGTGACCAAAAAGCTGTTTGACCACGATCACTGCTATTTCTTTCAAGGCGAAGACGGCCGGATCATCTTTGCCATTCCTTACGAACAGGATTTCACCCTGATCGGGACCACCGACAAAGACCATAACGGCCCCCCCGGTGATCCCGTCTGTTCAGACGAAGAGCGCGATTATCTTTGCGCCTTTGCCAGCGAGTATTTTGCAAAACCTGTGACGGCTGCAGATGTGGTTTGGACCTATTCCGGCGTGCGGCCGCTCTACAACGATGGGGCCAAATCCGCCACCGCCGCGACGCGGGATTATGTCTTGAGCCTGGATGAAAACGGGCCGCCCTTGCTGAATGTCTTTGGCGGCAAGATCACAACCTATCGCCGTTTGGCGGAAAATGCGCTGGCGAAATTGGCACCGCATTTCCCGAAGGCCAAAACCGCCTGGACAGCGCGTGTGCCCCTTCCGGGCGGCGATTTTCCGGTGGGCGATGTGGGCCGCCTGACGGCCGAGTTGAAGCAAAACCACGCCTTCTTGACCGATTATTGGGCCGGCCGGTTGATCCGCGCTTATGGCGCTGAGGCGGCAATCCTGTTGCAAGGCGCACAGACCGCCGCAGATCTGGGCCGCGACTTTGGGCAAACCTTGACAGAAGCCGAAGTCCGCTGGTTGATGATGCATGAATTTGCACGGTCTGCAGCGGATATTGTTTGGCGGCGCACGAAATTGGGTCTTCGCATGACGCCCGCGCAAATTGCGGCGCTGGAAGAGTTCATGACATCCGGGCCAGTGCCTGCAGGTGTTGTGTCCCGGCCGGAAGTTAGGGAAACGCATGGCGCTTGAGTTGAAATCAGCAAGCCGGATCGTCAAGGGTCAGGTCTATATCCAACCCACGGATCTGGTGCTTGAAAAGGGCACGATGAACGTGCTTTTGGGCCCGACTTTGGCGGGCAAAACCTCGTTGATGCGGTTGATGGCAGGGCTGGATGTGCCAAGTGCTGGCACGATCCATTGGGATGGCAAGGATGTGACCGGCCAGCGCGTTCAAGATCGCAAGGTTGCGATGGTTTACCAGCAATTCATCAATTATCCCGCCATGTCGGTCTATGACAACATCGCCTCGCCGATGCGGTTGATGGGCAAAACCACCGCCGAGGTGGACAAGGCGGTCAGAGCCACGGCTGAAATGCTGAAGCTGACGCCCCTGTTGCAGCGCAAACCCCTAGAGCTTTCGGGGGGCCAGCAGCAGCGCTGCGCCTTGGCGCGGGCTTTGGTCAAAGGGGCGGGGCTGGTGTTGCTGGACGAGCCTTTGGCGAACCTTGACTATAAATTGCGTGAAGAACTGCGCGCCGAAATTCCGCGTATCTTTGAAGAATCCGGCGCGATTTTTGTTTACGCCACGACCGAGCCGGAAGAGGCGCTTTTGCTTGGTGGAAACACCGCCACCCTGTGGGAGGGGCGGATCACGCAATTCGGCCCAACCCCGCAGGTCTATCGCCAACCGGCCGACGCAATCACCGCGCGCCTGTTCAGCGAGCCACCGATGAATTTTGTAACCTGCGTCAAGCAGGGCCATCAGATCAGCTTTGGCGCGGACACCCATGCGCCGGCGGACGGCCTGTTGGCAACCCTGCCCGATGGAACCTATACCGCCGGATTTCGCGCCAATCACCTGCATCTGAATGCGCATTCCGGAAGCTCTGTCGCTTTTGAATGCGATGTGACCGCGACCGAGATCACCGGGTCTGAAACCTTCCTTCACGCCAGCCACCGTGACAACCGTTGGGTGGGGCTGGTGGCCGGCGTGCATGCGCTTGACCCGGGCAACAGCGTGAAGCTGTGGCTGGACCCCGTCCATGTCTATTTCTTTGATGCCGCGGGTCGGCTTGCCGCCCCGGCGGCCTATGGCGTGGGGGGCTGACCACATGGCACAGATTACGCTTTCGAAATTGGCCCATAGCTACCTGCCCAATCCCAAAGGCGAGGCGGATTTTGCGCTGAAGGAAATGGACCATGTCTGGCAAGACGGCGGGGCCTATGCGCTGCTGGGCTCTTCGGGATGCGGCAAGACGACCTTGCTGAACATCATCTCTGGCATCGTGCGGCCCAGCCATGGCCGGGTTCTGTTCGGCGACCGCGATGTCACCGATGAAGAAACCGCCGCGCGCAACATCGCGCAGGTTTTCCAGTTTCCGGTTGTCTATGACACGATGACGGTGCGCGAAAATCTGGCGTTCCCCTTGCGCAACCGGGGCATGGATGCGGCCTATATCGCGGCCCGCGTCAACCATATCGCCCAGATGATCGGGATGGAGGACCGGCTGAACCACAAGGCGCGCGGCCTGACAGCCGATGCCAAGCAAAAGATCAGCCTTGGGCGTGGCATGGTGCGCGAAGACGTCAACGCCATCTTGTTTGACGAACCCCTGACCGTGATTGACCCCCATATGAAATGGGAATTGCGCACCCAGTTGAAGCAACTGCACCGTCAGCTTGGCCACACGATGATCTATGTCACCCATGACCAGGTCGAGGCACTGACCTTCGCCGACAAGGTTGTCGTCATGTATGACGGGCGCGTGGTTCAAATCGGCACGCCGGAAGAGCTGTTTGAAACCCCTGCACATACCTTTGTGGGGTATTTCATCGGCTCGCCGGGGATGAACCTTCTGGACGCAACCGTTGCCGGCAACCGCGCCCATCTGAATGGCTGCGAAGTGGCCTTGGCCGCCAACTATGCCCCGGTGCAAGGGCGCAGCCAGATCGGCATTCGCCCGGAATATTGCAGCCTGACCGCAGGCGCGGGCCTGCCCGTTACGCTGCGCCGGGTGGAAGACGTTGGCCGCCACCGCATCATTCGTGCCGAATTGTTCGGTCAGGCCTTTAACATGATCGCCCCCGAGGGCATGGCGATTGGCGCTGACATGACGCGGGTGGTTTTCGCGCCTGACAAGATCAACGTCTTTGCCGATGACTGGCGGGTTGCCGCCCAAGCCGGGGGGGCCGCGTGATGGAAAAGACGCAAAACAACAAGGCGTGGTTTCTGGTTCTGCCGGTCTTGGTGATCGTGGCCTTTTCGGCTGTGATCCCGCTGATGACGGTGGTCAACTATTCGGTCAACGACACCTTCGGCGAAAACGCCTTCTTCTGGAACGGCCTTGGCTGGTTTGAAGACATTATCACATCAGATCGGATGCACAGCGCTTTGGGGCGACAGGTGGTGTTTTCGGCCATCATCTTGGCGATCGAAGTGCCCTTGGGCATCTTCATCGCGCTGAACATGCCGAAAACCGGTTTCTGGGCCAGCTTTTGCCTGATCTTGATGGCCTTGCCTTTGTTGATCCCGTTCAACGTAGTGGGCACGATCTGGCAGATTTTTGGCCGCGTTGACATTGGCCTTTTGGGCCATGGCCTTGCTGCGCTGGGGGTCGATTACAACTATACCAACGATGCCTTTGATGCCTGGATCACCATCATCGTGATGGATGTCTGGCATTGGACGTCTTTGGTGGCGCTGCTGTGCTATGCCGGTCTGCAATCCATTCCGCAGGCCTATTACCAAGCGGCCCGGATCGATCAGGCCAGCCGTTGGAGCGTGTTTCGCTTCATCGAATTGCCCAAAATGTCGGGGGTTTTGCTGATCGCGGTGCTGTTGCGTTTTATGGACAGCTTCATGATCTATACCGAACCTTTCGTCGTCACTGGCGGCGGACCGGGCAATTCCACCACCTTCTTGTCGATTGATCTGGTGAAAATGGCCGTGGGCCAGTTTGACCTGGGGCCTGCGGCGGCTTTCTCGATCATGTATTTCCTGGTGATCTTGCTGGTGTCTTGGGTGTTTTACACCGTGATGACCACCCTTGATAACGCGGAGACCAAATGATGCGTATCCGTTCTTCCGCTGTTGTCATGACCTTGTATCTGCTGTTCTTGCTGATCCCGATCTATTGGCTGGTCAACATGAGCCTGAAGACCAACACCGAAATCACCTCGACCTTTACCTTGGTCCCGGCGAACCTGACCTTTGCCAATTATGTGACCATTCTGACAGACCCGTCGTGGTATATGGGCTATGTGAATTCGCTGATCTATGTCGTGCTGAATACGGTGATCTCGATCACGGTGGCGCTGCCCGCGGCCTATGCTTTTTCGCGCTACAGCTTCATGGGCGACAAACACCTGTTCTTTTGGCTGTTGACCAACCGGATGTCGCCGCCTGCGGTCTATGCGCTGCCGTTCTTTCAGCTTTATTCCAGCGTTGGCCTGTTTGACACGCATATTGCCGTGGCCTTGGCGCATTGCCTTTTCAACGTGCCGCTGGCGGTCTGGATTCTGGAAGGGTTCATGCGCGGCGTGCCAAAGGAAATCGACGAGACGGCCTATATCGACGGCTATTCCTTCGGCCGTTTCTTCACCCGCATCTTCATGCCGCTGATCGCCAGTGGCATCGGGGTGGCGGCGTTCTTTTGCTTCATGTTTTCCTGGGTAGAGCTGCTGTTGTCGCGCACCCTGACCTCGGTCAATGCCAAATCCATCGCCTCGACCATGACGCGCACCGTGTCGGCCAGCGGGATGGATTGGGGGGTTCTGGCCGCAGCGGGGGTGCTGACAATCATTCCCGGCGCTTTGGTGATCTATTTTGTCCGCAACTACATTGCCAAGGGCTTTGCCCTGGGGAGGGTGTGATGACCGCTGCCCGTTGGAACAGCCTGTATCTTGGCCTTGCGGCCCTGATGGCGGGCATTCTTGGCCTTTTGATCTTTGCCGTGCCCCGCGATGAAACCGGGATGCAATGGTTCGATCCGATGATCCCCGGCGGCTGGATGGCCTGGACCTTTCCGGTGGCCCTGTTTTTCTACCTGATCGCCAGTCTTTTGATCATCTTTACGCTTTTGGCCATCCGGTTTCCCGAAACGCCCCGTCGCGGCATCTTGCGCATTCACACCACGCGCGGCGACCGGTTGTTCATCACGCTCTTGGGCTCGGCCTATATCAATCTGGTCTGGCTCTTTTTCTTCGGCGCGCCGCTTACCTGGCCGCTGATCCTAAGCCTGGTTTATGCCGCAGCGGTTTTTCGTTGGGTCTAGGGCAGGACGAACGACGCGTTGGGGCGGCAAAAACACCCCCTCCCCAAACGCTAAGATACGACCAAGACTGCTATCAACATTCTGGGAGGATTGTTATGAGACTACGACATACAACAACCGCGATGGCGCTTGCGCTGATCGCCTGCGGCATGCCGGCCTTCGCCGACATGGACGCAGCCAAAGCATTCCTTGATACCGAAATCGGCGACCTGTCCGTGCTGAGCCGTGCGGATCAGGAGGCGGAACTGCAGTGGTTCATCGACGCGGCAAAGCCGTTTGAAGGCATGGAAATCAAGGTGGTTTCGGAAACCATCGGCACCCATGAATACGAATCCAAAGTGCTGGCACCAGCGTTTACCGCCATCACCGGTATCAAGATCACCCATGACCTGATCGGTGAAGGCGACGTTGTTGAAAAGCTGCAAACGCAAATGCAGTCGGGCGAAAACATCTATGACGCCTATATCAACGACTCGGACCTGATCGGCACCCACTGGCGCTATCAACAAGCCCGCAACCTGACCGACTGGATGGCAGGCGAAGGTGCGTCTGTGACCAACCCAGGCCTGGATATTGCCGACTTCATCGGCACCTCCTTTACCACCGGGCCGGATGGGAAGCTTTACCAGCTGCCCGACCAGCAGTTCGCGAACCTCTACTGGTTCCGCTATGACTGGTTCAACGATCAGAAAACCAAAGACGATTTCAAAGCCAAATATGGCTATGATCTGGGCGTTCCGGTCAACTGGTCGGCCTATGAAGACATCGCTGAGTTCTTCACCGGGCGCGATATGTCCTATATGGGCGGACCGACCTCTGTGTTCGGCAACATGGACTACGGCAAGAAAGACCCCTCGCTGGGCTGGCGCTACACCGACGCGTGGATGTCGATGGCTGGCATGGGCGACAAGGGTGAACCCAACGGCCTGCCGGTTGACGAATGGGGCATCCGCGTGAACGAAAAGTCGCAGCCGGTCGGCTCTTGCGTTGCGCGTGGCGGTGCCACCAACGACGCTGCGGCGGTTTATGCTGTGACCAAGGCCATCGAATGGCTGCAAAAGTACTCGCCGCCGGAAGCGGCTGGTATGACCTTCGGCGAAGCCGGTCCGGTTCCTGCACAGGGCGCGGTTGCCCAGCAGATGTTCTGGTACACCGCCTTTACCGCAGCCTCGGTTGAGCCGGGCACACCCGTGATGAACGAAGATGGCACGCCCAAGTGGCGCATGGCCCCTTCGCCGCACGGCGCTTACTGGTCTGAAGGCACCAAGATCGGCTATCAGGACGCCGGGTCTTGGACCTTGATGAAATCCACCCCGGTGGATCGCGCACAAGCCGCATGGCTTTACGCCCAATTCGTTGTGTCCAAAACGGTTGACGTGAAGAAGTCTGATGTCGGCCTGACCTTTATCCGTCAGTCCACCATCGACGCCCAACACTTCACCGATCGTGCCCCCAAGCTGGGTGGCCTGATCGAGTTCTATCGTTCGCCCGCCCGCGTTCAATGGTCGCCTACCGGCACCAACGTTCCGGACTATCCCAAGCTGGCTCAGCTGTGGTGGCAGAACATCGGCGACGCAATGTCGGGTGCCAAGTCTCCGCAAGAAGCTTTGGACAGCCTTTGCGCCGAACAAGAAAAAGTGCTGATCCGCCTGGAGAAATCCGGCGCTCAGGGCGATCTTGGCCCGGTGATGAACGAAGAAAAAGATCCGCAGTTCTGGCTGGATGAACCCGGCTCGCCGGTTGCCAAACTGGACAATGAAAAGCCGCAGGGTGAAACCATTGCTTATGACGAGCTGATCAAGTCCTGGCAGAAGTAAGATCCACACCTAGGGGGGCGGGGGCTTTGGCCCTCGCCCCTTCACCTTATTCCCGGATGCGTGCTGACAGAGGCCCCAGATGACCCAAATTCTTGCCATTGATCAGGGCACCACCTCGACCCGCTCCATTCTGTTTTCAAAAGATCTGCGGCCGATCACCTCGGCTCAGGAAGAATTTCCGCAGCATTTCCCAAGTTCGGGCTGGGTCGAGCATGATCCTGCGGATCTGTGGCGCACCACCTTGGCGACCGCCCGCGCCGTCTTGGCACAGACCGACAGTGCGGCGGTTGCGGCCATCGGCATTACCAACCAGCGTGAAACCACCATCCTGTGGGATCGTGAGACGGGCAGCCCCATTGCCAATGCCATTGTCTGGCAAGATCGGCGCACCGCCGACATCTGTGCGGCCCTGAAAGACGCAAACTATGAGCCGATGATCCGCGAGCGCACGGGCCTTTTGTGCGACCCCTATTTCAGCGGCACCAAGATAAAATGGCTGCTCGACCATATTCCCGGCGCGCGTGACAAGGCAGAGGCCGGAAAACTGGCGTTCGGCACAGTCGACAGCTTTCTTATCTGGAAGCTGACCGGGGGGCGGGTTCACGCAACCGATGCCACCAACGCCGCGCGCACGCTGATTTACAACATCAAGACCGGCGCTTGGGATGCCGAGATTTGCAGCCTTTTGGGCATACCGCTGTCCCTTCTGCCCGAGGTGAAGGACAGCGCCGCCGATTACGGCACCACTGATCCGGCGCTTTTTGGCCGCGCCATCCCGATCCGGGGGGTGGCGGGTGACCAGCAGGCCGCAACCGTCGGGCAAGCCTGTTTTCAGCCCGGCATGATGAAATCGACCTATGGCACGGGGTGTTTTGCGCTTTTGAACACCGGGGCGGATATGGTTTTGTCCAAGAACCGCTTGCTGACCACCATCGCCTATCAGCTGAACGGCACCCCGACCTATGCTTTGGAAGGTGCGATCTTTGTCGCCGGGGCCGTGGTTCAGTGGTTGCGCGACGGGCTGCACCTGATCGCGACCGCGGCAGAAACCCAGCGCCTGGCCGATCAGGCCGATCCGGGTCAGGATGTGATCTTGGTTCCGGCATTCACGGGTTTTGGCGCGCCTTATTGGCGGCCCGACAGGCGTGGCGCGATCTTTGGTCTGACGCGGGGCACGGGCGCGCCCGAACTGGCAAGAGCCGCGCTGGAAAGCGTCAGTTATCAAACCCGCGATCTTTTGGAAGCGATGCGGGCCGATTGGGGCAATGCGGCCGAAGGCGTTTTGCGGGTAGATGGCGGCATGGTGTCCAATGATTGGGCCATGCAATTTCTTGCCGATTTTCTGGGCGCGCCGGTGGACCGGCCCGTGGTGACCGAAACCACCGCTTTGGGCGCTGCCTATCTGGCAGGGTTGCACAGCGGCATTTGCCCAGAGCCTGCAGTTTTTGCCGAAACCTGGGTGCTGGAGCGCCGCTTTGTGCCCTCAATGCCAGACGATGTTCGGGCCGCGAAATATGCGCGCTGGGGGCGGGCGGTTGCCGCGACGATGATGGTATGACTGCTTTCGCAATTCAGACACCACCCCGGATTCTGTTTGGCCGGGATGAGGCGGCCATGGCGCTGGCCTTGATCCCGACCTTTGGTTCAAAAGGCATCGTGGTGCATGGCGCAGAGCCCGGACGCGCCGGGTGGCTGGTTGATGGGTTGCGCGCTGCGGGGTGCGATGTGGCCGCCATCGCCTGCGGCCAAGAGCCAAGCCTGCCAATGCTGGAGGCTGCTATTGCCGAGGCGCGCGCCACTTCGCCGCAGTGGATCGTGGCCCTTGGTGGCGGGGCTGCGCTGGACATGGGCAAAGCCCTGGCCGCGCTGATCCCCGCGACGGGACAGATCCTTGATTATCTGGAAGTTGTTGGGCAAGGACGCGCCTTGACCGGCCCAACGCTGCCGTTCATTGCCCTGCCCACCACCGCCGGCACAGGGGCCGAGGCCAGCAAGAACGCGGTCATCAGCCTACCTGATTTTGCCTGCAAGGTTAGCTTGCGCAGTGATCAGATGCTTGCGCGACTGGTGATTGTTGATCCGGCCCTGACAGATGGCTGCCCGCGCGGGGTGACGCTGGCCTCTGGGATGGATGCGATTTGTCAGGTGGTGGAAACCTATGTGTCCAACCGGGCAACCCCGTTTACCGATGCATTGACCCGCCCTGCCATCGGGGCGGGGCTTTCCGCGCTTGAACGCTTGATGCAGGGTGAAGACCGCGATGCCCGCGATCAGATGGCATGGGTAAGCCTGTCCAGCGGCATGGCTTTGGCCAACGGCGGCTTGGGCGCGGTACACGGCTTGGCGGGCCCCATTGGTGGGGCCAGCAATGCCGCCCATGGGGCGATTTGCGGCGCGCTTTTGGGGCCGGTGCTGGCGCTGAACCGCCGTCTTGCGACGGGCCAAGCGGCGACGCGTCTGAACGCGGTCTGCGACATGATTGCCGCTGTGCTTGGTTCCACCGCCGAAGACGCGCCGCAGGCCCTGGCCGATTGGGCCAAAGATGCCGGGCTTTTGTCCTTGACCGCGCTTGGGCTTGACCCTGCCCTGCATGACCAGATCGCCAAGGCGGCAATGACCACCTCGTCGATGAAGGGAAACCCTGTGGTCCTGTCGCTGGCAGACATCCATATGCTGCTCAAGCAGGCATCCTGGGGCTGAACATTCGCCGCCGCGGGAAGCCCCGAAGGTGGCAAGCGTCGCCGGGCGCAGCCACGCAACCGTCAGGCCGCGTTGCGCCTATTCTGCCGGGTGGCGGCCCTTGGGTGCCGACAGGCCCTGAAGTTCGGCTTCTAGCATTTCGGTTTCGGCCGCGCGGGGGCGCGAGAAGCCTGCAAGCAGCAGATATGCCACGGGTGTGATGTAAAGCGTGGCCACGGTTGCCATGCCCAAGCCCCCGACGATGATCCAGCCCAGCACCTCGCGCGCCTCGGCACCTGCGCCTTGCGCCAAGACCAAAGGCAGACCGCCAAGCACCGTTGCGATCATGGTCATCATCACGGGTCGCAGCCGCACGGTGGCGGCCTCTTCTATCGCCTGACGAACCGTCGCGCCGCGTTCACGCAGCTGGTCGGCAAATTCGACGATCAGGATCCCGTTCTTGGCCATGATCCCCACCAGAAGAACCAGACCAATCTGCGAATAGACGTTCAGACTGCCGCCGGTCAGCAACAAGGCAAAGATCGCGCAGGCCAAACCCAAAGGAACGGTTGCCATCACGATCACGGCGGAAACGAAGCTTTCGAACTGTGCGGCCAAGACCAGAAACACCACGGCAAGGGCAATGCCGAAGGTCACAAAAAGCCCCGCAGAGGTTTCGCCCAGCGTTGCGGCTTCAGCCATGGGCACCAGACGCATGTCTTCGGAAAGCACGTCCTTTGCCATTGCCTGCAGCCCGCCTAGCGCGTCGCCGAGCGCAAGATCCGGCGTCAGACCGGCGGTGATGGGCACCGAGCGGCGCTGCGCCTCGCGGCCAAGTTCGGGCGCAACGGCGCGTTCGGTCAGCGTGGCAAAGGTCGACACAGGAACCATCTGGCCATCGCGCGACGCCACGAAAGTGCGTTCCAGATCGCCGGGATCATTCACCGGATCCGAGGTTGAGACCAGACGAATGTCAAAGCTGTCATCATCAAGGAAAAGCTTGCCCACGGTGCGCCCGTCCAGAACAGCCTGAAACGCTTCGCCCAGACCGTCGATATCAACCCCGATATCCTCGGCCCGGTTGCGGTCAATCTGAACGAAAAGCTGCGGTTGCGTGGTGTCATAGTCCAGACGCACCTGCCCAAAGCGCGGGTCTTTTTCCATCTGTTCCACCAAGCTGCGCGCGGCATCGGCAAGCTGGCCATAGTCATCGCCCACCAGCGCCACCGAAAGGCCCTGCCCCGCACCACGGATGCCCAGTGAATTTGGCTGGATCGCAAAGGTTCGCACGCCGATGACACCGCGCAAGCCCGCGTTCAACTCGGCCGCAATCTCTTGCTGGCTGCGGGTCCGGTCGGCCCAGTCGGCCAAGGTCACAACGATGAAACCGCGGTTGTCGCGTCTGCCCATCCCGGCAATGGCAAAGACGCTTCTCACCTCGCCCGAGGCGCGCAGCGGTTCGACAAGGGCTTCGATCTCGCGCATCTTGCCGTCGGTGTAATCCAGCGACACGCCCTGCGGGGCCTGAACCGACAAAAGCACCGCCCCCCGGTCTTCTGCCGGGGTCAGCTCTTGTCGAAGTGAGGCCGCACTTGCCACCGCCAGCGCAGCAAACAAAAGCGCCACCGACACCGATACGAAAGGCGCGCCCAGGCACAGACGCAGGGTCGCGCGATAGGCGCGCGACAGCATGTCGCCAAGCCCTGTCATCATGCCATGCCGCTCAACGGAAGGCCGCAGCAGGCGCGCCGCCAGCACCGGGCACAAGGTCAGCGCCGTAATCGAGGACAACAGAACCGCAATCGCCAAGGTGAAGCCAAATTCGCGGAACAGCCCACCCGTCTGGCCGGGAAGGAATGACAGCGGGATGAAAACCGCCGCCAGCGTGGTCGTTGTGGCCAGCACGGCAAAAAAGACCTGCTGAGTTCCCAAAACGGCTGCTGCCCGCGCGCCCATGCCTTCGGATCTGCGGCGGACAATATTTTCCAAAACCACGATCGCGTCGTCAACGACAATGCCCGTGGCCAGCACAAGCGCCAGCAAGGTGATAATGTTGATCGAAAATCCGACCAGCCAGATCGCCGCGATTGTGCCAACCAGCGACACCGGCATTGCGATGATCGGGATCAGCGTCGCGCGCGGATCGCGCAGGAACAGATAGATCACCGCCGTCACGATCAGAACCGACAGGGCCAGCGCAATTTCCACCTCGTGGATCGCGCCGTCGATGAAATTGGCGCTGTCCGAGGTGACGAACATGTCCACATCTTCGGGCAACAGGGGTTGCAGATCGGCAATCACCTGCCGCACTGCCCTTGAAATCGCCAATGTGTTGCCATTCGCTTGCCGGATGATCCCAAGGCCGATGCCCGTCATACCATTTGCGCGCAGCACCGATGCGCCCGGCTCGGGGCCCAGCGTCACCTGCGCGACATCGCCCAGACGCACGTCGCCTGCGATGGTAAGCGCCTCGATCTGGCCCGCCGTGCGGATGGCCGCGGTCGTGCGCACCTGCAGGCTTTGCTGTTCGGAACTTAGCGCCCCGGCAGGGCTGTCAAGCGAGGCATTGCCCAGAACCGCCCGCAAATCGGCCAGCGTCAGCCCGCGCGCGGCAAGTTGCAACAGGTTCACATCCACCCGAAAGGCAAGGTCGCGATCCCCGAACATCTGCAGATCCGCCACGCCGGGGGCAGAGAGCAGGCGGCTTTCGGCCAGATCGCGGACAAGCGTCGTCAGCTCATCCGCCGTGCGCCGCGAGGATGTGACGGCAATGCGCAAGATGGCATCGGAATCTGCATCCGACTTCACGACGCGCGGCGCATCGGCGCTTTCGGGCAAGGCATTGGTCACCCGCGCCACAGCATCGCGCAGATCGGTCGCAGCCACGTTCAGATCGACGTCATCGCGAAACTCGACCGTGACACGGCTGGTGCCGAAACGCGAGGTGGAGGAAATGGATTTGACCCCGGCCACCCGGCTGACCGCGCCTTCGATCACCGCCGTCACCTCGCGGTCGATGGTTTCGGGGGCGGCAGCGGAATAATCGGTAGAGATCGTGACAACCGGCCGGTCAACATCGGGCAGCTCGCGCACATCTGCCCCCAAAAGCCCCGCCAGCCCTGCGATGACGATCAGCGCGTTCATAACAAAGGCCAGGATCGGCCGACGCACGAACAGGGCGGTGGCTGTGGTCGCGGTGGCGGGGGTGCGGTCCATCGCTTAGGCCCGTGGCGCCGCGACGACGACGTCGGCCCCGCGCCGAAGCGCTTGCACGCCTTCGGTCACAACCATGTCGCCGGGTTCGAAGGCCGCTTCAACCAGCACGGTTGCGGCATTGCGTTGCAAGATGCGGATGGGCAGGCGAAGGGCCTTGGCCTCGCGTACCACCCAGACAAAGGCGCCGTCCGCGCCCCACTGGATCGCCAAGGGATCCACCGCCGGATAGTCCAGCCCGGTGAACACCAGATCGATCTGAAACGCCATGCCTGCGCGCAAGCGGTCATCGTCATTGCCGATGGTCGCCTGAACCCGCAAGGTGCGGCTGGTTTCGTCAACACGGTTGTCCACGGCCACAATCTGCCCCGTGATAACATCGCCCGGGGTCGAAACCGCCGTGGCCTGCACCGCATCCCCAACCGATACCATTGCCGCCTGACGCTCGGGAATACGGAATTCCACGATCAGGCTGGAGCGATCCTCGATCCGCGCAATCGCGGTTGCAGGAGAGACCAGATCTCCGATCTGCGCTTCAACCAAGCCGACATAGCCCGCAATCGGGGCCAAAAGCCGGTGATTTTCCAGATCACGCTGCGCCGATTGCAGGGCAAGGCCCGCCGTCCGCAGCGCAAGATCCGCCTCTTGGCGCTGCAGCGCGGTTGCCGCACCAGACCGGGCAAGTTGTTCCAGCCGGTCAACCGACTTTTGCGCATCCTCCAGCACCAGCCGCGCCCGTTCCAGCGCAAGCTGTGCTTCTTCGGCATCCAGTTCCGCAATCACATCCCCGGCCGCAACCCGACTGCCGGGTGCGGCAAACATCGCTTCAAGTCGGCCCGTCACCTCGAACGACAGGTTGGCCGATTGCGCCCCACGCGCCGAGCCGATGGCCGAAATCACATCGCGCATGGCTTCGGTCTTCAGCGGGCTTGCCACCACGGACACCCCGCGCGATTTTGCCTTTTCCGGGCCTTGGCCGCCAGCAGCATCCGGCGCGTCTGTGGGCACGATGCCAACAGTCACAAGGGGTTGCAGCAAGCCGATCCGGTCCAGCCAAGGCCGAGAGCCGGGGACAAACCGGGCAGAAAGCGGGATGGAAACTGCACCGATCAACACCACGATAATCAGCTGCGGAAGTGCCCTCATCAGGTTGGCCTGCCTTCGGATTTGACGATCATTGCTTTTGTCCCGCGTCCGGGCCTGTCCAAAATTGCCGCATGTATCACGAATAGCAAGCCAACAAGTGCGCGAGCGGCGCGCCCAAAGCCTTTTGGCAACCCGAGCGGACCCGCTCGACGGGTTTGGCGGCTTTGCCCGACCATGGCCGCGAACACCGCTTACTCAACCGATGGCAAGGCTGTTTTTGGCGCTTCCGCCTTTGGCACCCCCGCCTTTGGCGCCATCGCGCGGCGCGGCTGGCGCAGCAAAAGGGCCAGCGGGATCGTGACCAAACAGACCACCATCATCAGCTTGAAATCGTTGATATAAGAAATCATCAGCGACTGGATGGTCACCATATTGTCAAGCTGCTGCAGGGTTGCCGCATTGCCGCCAAGCGCTTGTGGAAACAGCTGGCGCAGCACCGGATTATAGGGCGTGATCGCGGCCCCAAGTTCGGCATGGTTGATCTGGATATTGCGTGTCAGAACCACGGACACGATCGAGATGCCAATCGAAGACCCGATGTTGCGCACAAGGCTGAACAGGCTGGTTGCATCGGCCCGGTAGCGTGGATCCAGCGTGGCAAAGGCCACGGTGGACAGCGGCACGAACACCAGCCCCAGGCCAAGCCCCTGCACCACGCCCGACAGGATGATGGGGCGGCTGTCCATCTGTGGGGAAAACCCGGTCATCATCCACAGCGACACCGCTGTCAGCACAAGGCCTGCCACAACCAGAATTCGCGCATCCACCTTGGCAACAAGACGCCCGACAAGCAGCATCGAAATCATCGTGCCGATACCGCGCGGCGCCATCACAAGCCCGGTGGTGATGGTCGGATATCCATAGATGCGCGCCAGCATGGGCGGCAAAAGCGCAAGGCTGGCCAGAAGGATGATGCCGATGACAAAGATGAACAACAGCCCGGTGGCAAAGTTGCGGTCCCGCAACATCGCAGGTTCCAAAAAGGGTTGGCGTGCCGAGAAAATGTGGATCCCGAAAACCCAAAACGCCGAGGCCGTCAAAAAGAGATAAATCCAGATTTCAACAGACGAAAACCAGTCCACCTCGCCTCCGCGGTCCAGCATCAGTTGCAAGGCACCGATGCCCAGCGAAATCATCGCAAAGCCGAAGAAATCGAAGGCCCGGCTGCGGCGCGGCGTGCGGGGCAGGAAGGCAAGGCAGATGAACAGCGCGACAAGCCCGACCGGCAGGTTGATGAAGAACACCCAGCGCCAGTTGTAGGATTCGGTCAGCCACCCCCCCAACGTTGGGCCGATGATCGGGCCAACCATGATCCCTGCGCCCCAGATCGCCATGGCCTGACCGGCACGGTCGCGCGGGTTGATGTCCAGCAAGAAGGTCTGTGACAGCGGTACGATGGCGGCACCGAAGATCCCTTGAACCAGGCGAAAGGCGACCATGCTTGGCAAGCTCCACGCGATGCCGCAGGCCATTGAGGCCACGACAAAGCCGACGATGGACACCACGAACAATTCGCGCCGACCGACCCGATCGGAAAGCCAGCCCGTAACCGGGGTCATGATTGCCGCGGCGACAATATAGCTGGTCAGCACCCAGGTGATCGTGTCCTGCGATGCCCCAAGGTCCCCCACCATCGACGGCAGCGCGACATTGGCGATTGTTGTATCAAGCACCTGCATGATCGTCGCCAGCATGATCCCGATGGTTATCAGGCCGCGATGGCGCACCGTCGCCGGGTCAATGGGGGCGATCTGTGTCACTGCCAGGGCCCGCCCTTACCGGCGCCGGATGAAGGCGGGAACCAGATCGCCAAGGTGGCGGCTTTGTTCGGTATCAACCGAGACATGGGCCGAAATGCCAGAATCGATGCCGGGCAGGTCTGGCGCTTCGTCCAGTTCCAGCCGAACCGGCAGGCGCTGCGTCACCTTTACCCAATTGCCCGTGGCATTTTGTGCCGGCAACAGCGAAAATTCGGCCCCCGTGCCCGCGCCGATGGCGGCTACATGGGCCTTCACCGGGTGGTCGGGCATCAGATCAAAAGTCACCTCAGCACTTTGCCCCACGCGGATGCCTGACAGCTGGGTTTCCTTGAAATTGGCGTCGACCCAGTAATTCTTGGTTTCAACAAGCGCGAAAAGCGGCTGCCCTGCGGTCACGAACTGGCCCGGGCGGAAAGAGGCCGCCTGATAGATCACCCCATCCGACGGGGCGCGAACCGTAGTCTGTTCAAGCCGATAGCGGGCCTGATCCAGCGCACTTGTCGCCACAAGCACCGCCGGGTGGCTGTCGACGGGCATGTCGGCGACACCGCCCAGCGCCGTCAGCATCCGGGTGACGGCCTGACCCGCGGCCATCTTGGCCTCGGTGGCTTTTCGCACCGCATGCTGGGCATCCGTCAGCGCGGCCCCCGAGGCAACGCCCTTGTCCGACAAGGCGCGTTGGCGGTCCAGTTCGGCTTGTTGATAGGCCAGTTCCTCGGCCGAGGTGCTGGCCTCGGTCTGCGCCTCGGCATAGGCGACCTTTTGCTGTTCGATCACAAGACGCGCGGCAGCGACGCCGGCCTGTGCCTGTTCAACCGCCAGCCGGTAAGGCTCGGGGTCGACCTGAAACAGGATATCGCCCTGCTTGACCGGCTGATTGTCAGACAGATTGACGCTGACAACCCGGCCGGAAAGATCCGACGCAACGGCAATCCGAGCGACATGCAGGTTGGCGTTTTCAGTGGTTTCATAGCGCCCGCCAGACAGCCAATAGCCCCCAGCCCCCAGAAGCAGCAGAACCGGCAAGGACAGCATCAGCCCGCCCCGACGCCAGCGAGACGTGGCCTGCGGCGCGGATGGCCCAGCGACGACTGGCGCTGCTGGCTGTTTCATCTGGCCTTCCGGCAGGGTCGCGTTCATTTCATATTCTCCGCAGACAGGTTTTCTGCCTGTGCGGCAGTGTCGCCGCTCAGGTTCTCGATAATCCGGTTCAAGGACGCCACCAGTTCGGCCCGCGCCGCATCGGGCACACCGTCAAGCGCCTCTTCGTAGACATCCCGCGCCATGGCCTTGATGGCGGCATAGGCCTCTCGCGCGCGCAGGGTCGGCACCACGCGGCGAACACGGCGATCTTGCGCGTCAGCCTCGCGCTGGACCCAACCGGCCTGCTCCATCCTGTCGACAAGCCGCGAGACGCTGATCGGCTCTATCTCCAAAACCTCGGCAAGACGGGCTTGGGTGGCCGCGTTGCCTTCAAGTGACAGATGCACCAACAGCCGCCACTGCGCCGAAGACAGGCCAAAAGCATGGGCGCGCAGTTCAAACCGCCGCCGCATCAGGCGGGCGGCGTTGTGCATGAGCAAGCCGAAACGGTCGATCCCGATTTTCATAGGCTGCACTTAATATAAGCATGCTTATCAAACAAGGGGCAAATGGCCGGGGCCAGTTATCGGCGGCGCAGCCGAAGAGAATCTGCTTGCAACGAATCGGCGCGACATCAAATGTCCGAGGATAAATTTGATTCATTGGCGAAATACCTTAGCCAATATTTTTTCGTGGACGGTCAAGACTTTGCTGAGTGTGTGCTTTCGAGTGGGTCGTCCTGCCTGGCAAAAGCTTGTCTTTGCAGCAGTTTGCGCCCTGCCGCTTGGCTGCACCCTGCCCCCGGATACCGCCAGCCAATCAAGCCTGCAGCAGGCACCTTTGGCACATGGCCTGCCTGCCCCGCAAAAGCTGAATGCCGTGGCACCGCTTTCGGCGCCCGCGCGCGCAACACTTACAGGTGTGCGCCAGACCAAGGGCAATGCCGTCGATTGCCCGACACTCATGACAGATGATGGTGGGTTGCATGCGGTCAAAGGCCTGACCTCAGACATCGCTCTGGGCCAGCGTATCAGAATTACCGGCCATTATGGCGTTTCAACGTCCTGCCTTGGACGCGTGTTCATCATCGAAGAGCTTACAAAACTATAGCCTGCCAGGAACCGACAGAAAGTCGGAATGAGATATTTTGCCCCGCTCCGGGGGTGTGACAGTAACGAGGACCTGATTATGTCGCTGCCGACCGATCCGCTTATTGCCCAACAATGGCATCTGCTAAACACCGCGCCCGGACTGCTTGACCTGAACGTGTTGGGCGTGTGGAACCCGACCGAGGGGCAAGCCTATACCGGCAGCAACAGACGCGTCGTGGTGATCGACGACGGGTTCGACTATTTGCACTCGGACCTTTCGCCGAATTACGACACCGACCTGGATTTCGACTTTGATGGGAACAATGACTTTGATCCTTTCGGGCTGTCCAGCGATGCGCATGGCACGGCCGTCATGGGGATTATCGGCGCGGCGGCGAATGGCTCGGGGGTGGTTGGCATCGCCTTTGAAGCCTCGCTGGTTGGCTATCGGACCGAGGGGCTTATCTCGGACACCTGGCTTGCCACCATCGCGGAATCGATCGCCGCCGCGGCCTTGAACGCCGCTGCCGATGTCGTGAACATCAGCCAAGGCCTTTCAAATGACCTGAACAGCGAATTCGGGAATGGCTATACGGCCGCGCTTTTTGATGACATCGAAACCGCAATCGGCACCGCCGTTGACCAAGGGCGCGGGGGCTATGGAACGATCATTGTGAAGTCTGCCGGCAATTCGCGGGGCGGCTCTTATGATGTGAACTCGGACGATTGGGCCAATGACACCAGACAGATCGTTGTCGCGGCGGTTGACCAGAACGGTTTCGTCTCCAGCTATTCCAGCTATGGCGCTGCCATTCTGGTTTCGGCCTTTGGCACCCCGGGCGAGGTTGTGACGACAGATCGCACAGGTTCTGCCGGATATTCTGCGGGGGATGTTACCAACAGCTTCAACGGCACATCGTCAGCCGCCCCAATGGTTTCGGGCGTGGCGACGCTGATGCTGGACGCCAATGACATCCTTGGCTGGCGGGATGTTCAGACAATCCTTGCCAGCACGGCCCGACATGTCGGCAGCGCTGTGGGCTCCGCCGCCAGCGGATCGGAATTTTTCGCCTGGGGATGGAATGCGGCCCAGACCTGGAATGGCGGCGGCATGCATTTCTCAACTGATTACGGCTATGGGTTGGTCGACGCGCTGGCCGCGGTGCGCCTGTCGGAAACCTGGCTCTTTGGCAATCAAGCGGCCAATGTCAGCGCCAACCAGGCTGTCAACAGCGTGGACATGCTGGACACGACCGTGACGATCCCGGACGGATTGGCTGCGGGCACCACCTTTACCGGAACCGTCGCTTCTGCCGATGTGGTTGAACGGGTGACGGTTACGGTCGCCTTTTCGACCACATTTTTGGCAGACGTCACAATCCGCGTGACATCGCCCGATGGCACGGTCAGCCTGCTGAGCCAAGCGCAGGCGGGCAGCAATGACTTCAACGGCACGTGGACCTTCGAAAGCCAGGCCTTCCGCGGCGAGCGCAGCGATGGAACCTGGTCGGTCCGCATTATCGACACCGCGTCGGGCGATACCCTGACCGTTTCGGACGTCACGGTGAATATCTATGGTGAATCCGACGTGAATGATCGCTACGTCTTCACCAACGAATACGCGGATTACGCCGGAGTTTCGGGCCATCTGAACGTCATCGAAGACAGCAATGGCGGCACTGGCGACATGGCGAATGCCGCGGCGGTTTCCATCGCCAGCCTGATCAAGCTTGACGGAACCGCCGGATTGATCGACGGCGTGGCCACCAGCCTAAGCAACATTGAACACGCGGTCGGGGGCGATGGGAACGACACGATCATCGGCAATGCCAGTGGCAACATGCTTTACGGCATGCGCGGAGCCGACAGCCTGAACGGCGGCACGGGCGCCGATACGCTGATGGGGGGCACTGGCAATGACATATATGTGACCGACGGGGGCGATACGCTGACCGAAGCCCTGAACGAAGGGGCCGATCTGGTGCGGGCCTCTGCCAGCTTTACGCTGGGGGACAATTTCGAAAACCTTGTGCTGACCGGCAGCAGTGCCATCAATGGCACGGGCAATGCCTTGGCAAACCGGATAACCGGCAACACCGGCAACAACGTTTTGAACGGCGGGCTTGGCGACGACACCTTGTTGGGCGGCGCAGGCAATGACAGCTATTTCGTGGACACGGTCGGCGACCGGGTGTTCGAAACCGCGTCCATAAGCAGCGTTGTCGATGCTGGCGGCATTGATACGGTTCAAAGCACCATCAGCTTCAACCTGAATGCGAACGCGGGCGTGCGCTTCGTTGAAAATCTGATGCTGTCGGGGGCTGAAAACCTGACCGGCATCGGCAATGGGCAGGCAAACCGGCTGACCGGCAACAGCGGCAACAACAGTCTGAGTGGCGACAGCGGTGCAGACAGCCTTTATGGCGGCGCCGGCAATGACACGATTGATGGCGGCACCGGCGCTGACACCGCCTATCTGGGCGCTGGCAATGATCGCTATTCTGATACGACACAAACCGGCATTAACGGTGTCGACAAGGTCTATGGCGGCACGGGCAATGACCACATCTCGGCCGGGGGCGGCAATGACAGCCTGCGCGGCGGCACGGGCGCGGATTCCCTGTTTGGCGAAAGCGGGTCTGACGTTCTTTTTGGTGAAGATGGCAATGACCGCCTTGAAGGCGGCGATGACATGGACAGGCTGTTTGGGGGCACCGGGGCGGACAGGCTTTATGGCCAAGCTGGCAATGACACGCTGAACGGCAGCACCGGCGCAGATTTGCTTAGCGGCGGGTCTGGGCGCGACAGCATGACAGGCGGATCGGACGCAGACACATTCTTGTTCATCCGAGGCGACGGCGTTGACCACATCACCGATTTCGCCCTTGGCATCGATGTGTTGCGCTTGAACGACAATCTTTGGGGCTCCGGCCTGAGCAGAAATCAGGTTGTCAGCCAGTTTGCCACGGTGGTCGGGGGCAATGTTGTGTTCGACTTTGGCAGCGGCAACAAACTGGTTCTTGACGGGATAACCAGCACGGCGGGCCTTTCGGCAGATCTGGTTCTGTTCTGACAGCACATGCAGCGCGGCCTTCCCCGCGCCCCACATCCCCCCGCCAATCGCCGGGATCCGGCGGTTGGTCCTGCATGGCAGATGCTGCAAAGCGGGCGCTTGCCCTTTTGCCAAGCGCCTTTCACATTGCCGCCCAGAACACTGCGGCCAAGGCGCGATGCCGTGCCGCGAAACCGGCGGAGATCTTGATGGCAGACGGCAGATTTTTGTTCCTTTTGTCCAGTGGGCGCAAGGACGGCAACTCCGAGGCATTGGCGCGCGAGGCGGCCAAGGCTTTGCCATCCGGGGTTACGCAAGAATGGCTTGATCTTGGCACGACACATTTGTCGCCGTTCGAAGATCTGCGCCATTCCACGGGCTATGGCCCGCTGGCAGAAAAGGCGGCGGATTTGGCGAAAACCACGCTTGCCGCAACCGATATCGTGTTTGTCGCCCCGCTTTACTGGTATGGCTTGCCCGGTTTGGCAAAGCTTTATCTGGATCATTGGTCGCATTGGATGCGTGCCCCGGGTTCAGAGTTCCGCGAGAAAATGGCGTCAAAAACCCTTTGGCTTGTCATGGCGCATTCCGGGTCTGAGCCTGAACAAATAGCGCCCGCGGTGGACAGCCTGCGCTGGACTGCCGACTATATGAAGATGCGCTGGGGCGGGGCGCTGCTGGTCAATGCCAATGCGCCGGGCACCATCGCACGAGACGCGGACGCGCTGGATCAGGCCCAGCGCTTCTTTCTTGCCTGATCCGGGCAGGAAACGTCACGGGGGCTGACTGGCCACAGGTGTCGCAAGGCCTTTGGCTGAAATTGGAGCGGCGGACCGGGATCGAACCGGCGACCGTCGGATTGGAAACCCGTTGCTCTGCCAACTGAGCTACCGCCGCACTGGCGCTTCCGGCAGGACTTGAACCTGCAACACTCCGGTTAGAAATCGGATGCTCTGTCCAATTGAGCTACGGAAGCTAAGCTTAGCCCCGTCCTCGTCTGATGGATGATTTGAACATGGCGATTGCGCCCCTGCTTCCGACCCGTCCAGCTTAGCCAAGCAGCGGCCAAGCTGGCAAGGCGAATTTCAGCGCAAAGCGGCGCAAACTTGTGCCAAGCCGGGCAGGTCAGCGATTGCCCTTGGCCTTGCCCGCCGAGGCGCCTAGTTTGTGGTGAACGGAGAGCCCCATGCAGAATTTTTCGCTTCTTGATCTGTCGCCGATCCCTGAAGGCAAATCCGCCGCCGATGCCCTTGCCGCCACGGTTGATCTGGCGCGGGCGGCAGAGCGGTTTGGCTATCACCGCTTTTGGCTGGCAGAGCATCACAACATGCCGGGCATTGCCAGCGCGGCCACGGCGGTGGTGATCGGTCAGGTTGCGAATGCAACGCAACGCATTCGGGTGGGGGCGGGCGGCATCATGCTGCCCAACCACGCGCCTTTGGTGATAGCAGAACAGTTTGGCACGCTTGCAACGCTTTTTCCCAACCGGATTGACCTTGGCCTTGGCCGCGCACCCGGCAGCGACATGGCAACCGCGCGTGCGCTGCGGCGCCACATGGCCCCCGAAGACAGCTTTCCCGCCGATGTGCAGGAACTGATCGGCTATTTGGGCGATGTGTCTGACACTGCGCCCGTGCGCGCCATTCCCGGTGCGGGCACCCATGTTCCGGTCTGGATCCTTGGCTCCAGCCTTTATGGGGCGCAATTGGCAGCCTATCTGGGCCTGCCCTTCGCCTTTGCCTCGCATTTTGCGCCCGCAATGCTGCAAGAGGCGCTGGAGATTTATCGCCACAGCTTTCGCCCCTCACAGCATTTGCAACAGCCCTATGTGATGATTGCCGCCGGGGTCTGCGCAGCGGAAACCGACGCCAAAGCTGCCTATCTGCGCAGTTCGCAATTGCTGTCCTTTGCGCGGCTTAGAACCGGCCGTCCGGGCAAGCTGCCAGCCCCGACGCATGATCTGGACCAGATCCCGCCGCCTGTCATGGCGCAGGTGCAAGCGGCGCTGTCCCTTTCGGCCACAGGGTCGGCGCAAACGGTCAAAGCCCGGCTGGCGGCTATCCTTGCAACCCATCAGCCGGATGAGCTGATTGTCACCGGGATGATCCATGACCACGCCGCGCGGATCCGGTCATTTGCCATTGCGGCCGAGGTGCTTTGCAGCCTGCGCGACAAGATGGCGGCGTGAAAACAGGGCTGTGGGCGATGGTTTTGACCTACGCCAAATCAGATTAAGGCCTGTTCGCGGATAGCCCGAGATTGACA
>JAIOXV010000018.1 GCA_021741465.1 Paracoccaceae bacterium | reverse complement strand
CTCAGGAAGATAAGGGCATCATCGAACCCCAGGTCACCCCAGTTTTCGCCCAGCTCCTGTTCCATGTCGTCGATCAAAAGATCGAAATTCTCCACGTCGCGCGAAATCGTGCAGGCAAGGATCGGCGCGGGATCCGGTTGCAGGTTTGCGACACTCGACATCACTTCAGTCCTTCCAAAGACGGCACAAGAGCCATGCGGCCCGGCCCGTATGATTCAGACGTGAATCGCCTTACGGGCGTTGTTCTTTGAACAAGATGCAGGTGGAGTTTGGCGAGATTGGGGCCAAAAAATCTTCAATCTGCGATTTTTGGCTTTTTGTTTCCGAACAAACGCAATGAAAGGGCCCGCCACAGGGGCGGGCCGTTTTGCAAACCGGCCTAGTTGCCGGCCGACGGATCGACCTGGGTTATGACGATGGTATTCTTGGGATGCGGGCGTTCGGCAAGGCTGGTTGTCATCTGTCTGTTGACATAGGTGCGCCAGACGATTTCGGCATATTTGCCGTTCATCACCGTGGGGTTGCCCTTCACAAAGCCGGTCACCTCGGTCACCGTGCGGCGATTGCGCTCTTCAGGGCCGGGGGTGGCGATGACGGGCTGGGTCTTGCCGTAGGACACCACGGCCTCAAGCCGGGCGGTGCCAATGCCTTGGGCCGCCAGATAGGCCACCGCAGCCTGAGCGCGGCGCATGCCCAGGGCCTTGTTATAGCTGTTGGAGCCAACCAGATCGGTGTGGCCATAAACCCGAAAGCGCACCTCGGGGAATTGGCGGATGAAACTGGCCTGCTGTTTCAAGACGGCGCGGGCCTCATCGGTCAATTGCGAAGAGTTGAAGGCAAAGTTGATGGTGGTGGGCACTTCTTGCGCAAAGCGGTTGCCAAGCGCCATGGTGGCATCCCATTCGCCCATCATCACCATGGTGTTTTGCATGGTGGCATTGCCAAAGCCGCCTTCATCCACCAGATAGCCCGCCTCGCGAGAGACAAAACCCGGGTCATTGCAGGCTGTCAGCCCAATCAGGGCCACTCCGGCCATCAGAGCGGTCTTGCTGCGCATACCCATTACTCCATCACATAACCGTAAGAGCCGTTGAAATCTTGCCGGGCCACTTCGGCGGCAGCACCCTTTTGCTTGCCCGAAACATCCCCGAACAGGAAAAGTTCCTTTTCCGTGGGCAGGCGCACGCGGTCGGTGGGCAGGGCCAAGGCCTCGCCCCGGGTGGGTGTGACCAGATGCGGGGTGACGATGATAACCAGTTCGGACTGCGCACGCTGATATTCAGCCGACCGGAACAGCGCCCCGATGATCGGAATATCGCCCAGCCACGGTACCTGACTGTTCAGATCGCGGAAGTCGTCTTGCAAAAGCCCGGCAATCGCAAAGCTTTCGCCATCGCGCATTTCAACCGTGGTCGAGGTTTCGCGCCGTTTGAAGGCATTGATCGAAAAGCCGCCGGTTTGCAGCGTGGTGGTCGTGTCGATCGACGACACCGCCGCGTTCAGCGTCAGGTTGATGATATCGCCATCCACCACGACGGGGGTAAAGTTCAACTCTACGCCAAAAGGTTTATATTCAACGGTGATCGACCCGTCCCCCGACGCGACCGGAATGGGATATTCCCCGCCCGCCAGAAACTTGGCTTCCTGGCCGGAAAGCGCGGTCAGGTTCGGTTCGGCCAACGTGCGCACGACGCCTTTGGATTCAAGAGCTTCGAGCAGAACGGCAAATTCAAGTGCGCCCGTCGAAAAGCCAAGCCCCAGCCGGCCCGCTGCCTCATTGGATGAGGTGATGGTGCCGCCGCCCAGCATTGATGTCAGCTTGTTGCCATCGGCCAATTGCCCGGTGCCCGAAGCAGTCCCGACGGTATTGCCCCCCATAACCCCAAGCGAGGCCGAGAGGCTTTTTGAAACCGAACGCTGCATCTCGGCAAAGCGCACCTTCAGCATCACCTGCTGGGTGCCGCCCACGCTCATCAGGTTGGAAACCCGTTCCGGCGCATAGCGATTTGCCAGATCCAGCGCGCGGTCAAGCTTTGCGGCCGAAGATACCGTGCCCGACAGCACGATGCCATCATTGGCGGTGCGCACTTCGATGTTTTCGCCGGGCAGGATCTGTTTCAGACGTTCCTTGAATTCGGCGATATCGGGGGTGACGTGAACTTCGACGTTGGAAATCAACTTTCCTTCGGGGGACAAAAGCGTCAGCGTCGTACGCCCCGGCGTTTTGCCCAAGACATATATCGACTTGTCCGACAGGGTCGAGATATCGGCAATGCCGGGGTTGGCGATGGACAGCTCTGCAAAAGGCGTGTCACTTTCTACCACCACAGCGCGATTCATCGGCACATTCAGCGGAGCACTTTCCGACCCTTTCAGGACATGCAACTCCTGCGCTGAAAGCGGAGAAATGGCAGTCGTTGCCAAGGCAAAGCCCAGCACGCTTGCCGTCATTAGCTTACGCAGTATCATGTGATCTGCCCTTTCGATCGCGCCTCTGCCGGGTCTTGAGTGCCCGTTCAGGTAGAAAGAATGCCCCGAATTGCTTTTATTTGCAAGAATCATGCGCTTATCGCGCGTTCCTTATGTGGATAACATGCAACAGCGCACCAGTTGTAGGAGAAGCCGCTGGCGCAACCCCTATAGAGGGTGCCACGCCAGGGCCTTTCAGCCCGCTTAGTTGGTGCAGGGGATCGGAATTTCCACCACATCGGCGCCCTTGCGGGTGCGAATGGTGCAGACTTTCGTCGCTTCGACTGCGATGGGTGCTGCGGCTTCGGTGATGCCCAGCATCGAGCCGGTGTCGACCTCGACCTTGCCGATTTCGGTATCGTCGCCAACGCCGACCAAAGACATCACCAGCCGCCCCGTCGCCTGCGCCTGCGCCAGACGCGCCACCTGTTCGGGGCTGGCGGCCACGGTCATGGTCCGGTTCTGGATGGCGCCGTCAGAGGTGGCGGATTTGCCGTTGCGATCCACGGCGATGATTTTCATGGTGCTTTCGATCAGTCGGGTGATCTCGCCCGAATTGCTGTCGGTCGTGCCGGTCCAATAGACATCGACGCGCTGGCCGGGCTGCAGATAATCGGCCGCCTCCACCTTGATCGAAAAGGCGCGCATGCCCTTTTCCAATGCGCCGGTCAGGCCAGCCTGTTCGCCCGGTTCGGTGACCTTGACGGCAAGGATGGGCTCGAATTTTTCCATCTGGCGCAGAACATAGCGCGGCTTGCTGTCATCTTCGGGAAACAGCAGCGCAATGTCGCCAAAGGTGTTTTCCGGCAAGGTGTTCTTGGGCAAATAGCTTTTCACCACATCATTTTTCGTCAGGGCTTCGCCGTAGTTCACCGATTTCTTGACGACATAAACCTCAACCAGCCCCCCCGTTTGGGCCTTGATCGCAAGTTCCTTTTGCAAGGCGGTCTCGGTTTTCGAAATATAGCCCTTGGCCATGAACACCGCAGCCCCGGCCAGGCCAACACCTGCGACTAGAACCAGTCCAAACATCGCGCGCATGATCTTTTCCCCTTTGCGGCCGCCAGAAGCGGTGCAGAAATCTTAATTGTTGCCGTAGCCGACTGGCTGGTTTTCGATGCCGTCCGCAATGAGCTGGGTCGAGCTTTCGGTCGAAAAGGCGATCGGGATCAGCACAACCATGCCAAGGCCAATGATGGCGGCCGAAAGGACAACCCAGTCGACGGTGATGGCGCCGTCTTCGCGGCGGAGAAAATGCAAGACTTTGTTCACTCGTTCCACTCCGTAAAAGAATTTCGGCTGGGTCGATGACACAGCCCCCATCTGTCTTTTCGCCCGGCTTTGCGGCGCAAATCGGAACGTGAGGGTGGCGAAAATGCGGCGTTTCACAAAATAGAACAGGCCGCGCAAAGGCGCGGCCTGTCATGATCGAAGTCTTCGATCAGATTACTGGTTTTCATAGCCCGCAGCGCGGCCTTCCAGATCGGACACGATGGCCGAACCCAGACCCTCGATGCCGCCGCCAACGGTGGTCATAACCACCATGCCCAGGCCAACGATGGCTGCGGTCAGCACGACCCAGTCAACGGTCACAGCGCCGGATTCGTCATTCTTGAAGGTCTTGAAGATGTTCAAAAGTTTCATGGTCTTTCCCTTTCGCGGGTGTTGCAATGGTCTGGCCGACGGGCGCAGGGCGAATGGTTAATGGCTGGCGCGATGCCACCCTTTCCATCTGGCCTGTCCGTCTGGCTTGCCCCCATTAAGCCGCCGAAATCGGGCCGGATTTGGGCGGTATGGCGGAGATTTCGCGAAGATTGCGAATGGCTGGAAACAAACCATTTCTGGTTGCGAAACGGTTAAGCCCTTTGCAGGCGCCCTCGGCGCACATGAAAAAGACCGCGTCCACAGCGGGACGCGGTCCTGTTTCTGATCGAAAAATCAGATCAGATTATTGGTTTTCATAACCTGCGGCGCGGCCTTCCAGATCGGACACGATGGCCGAACCCAGGCCCTCGATGCCGCCGCCGACGGTGGTCATGACCACCATGCCCAGGCCAACGATGGCTGCGGTCAGCACGACCCAGTCAACGGTCACAGCGCCGGATTCGTCAGATTTGAAAGCTTTGAAGAAGTTGAACAGTTTCATGGCAGTTGCCCCTTTGGTCCCAGGTGTATATCCAATCGGCGCGGTCAAGCTGCTGCCGATGCCTGCATTTGGCACCCGAAATCGGGCGCGATTGCGGCCTGTCCGGGGTGATTTCGCGAAACTTTGCAGGGTTTTTTGCGGCGAGGTTTCGGGCCAGCTACGCGGTTCCGGGCGGGATGGCGCCAATGCAAAGGGCCGCATCCCGTCCCGGATGCGGCCCCATACTGATCGGAAAATCAGATCAGATTACTGGTTTTCATAGCCAGCAGCGCGGCCTTCCAGATCCGACACGATGGCCGAACCCAGGCCTTCGATGCCGCCGCCAACGGTGGTCATGACCACCATGCCCAGGCCAACGATGGCTGCGGTCAGCACGACCCAGTCAACGGTCACAGCGCCGGATTCATCAGATTTGAAAGCTTTGAAGAAGTTGAACAGTTTCATGGCAGTTGCCCTTTCTCGAGATTGCAAAGATCACACACCCCCGGGGCTTTTTCTGACGGCCTCTGTTCCGCCTGTATCCCGAAGACAACGCCATATGGCCCCCGGATCGTGGCAAAGCTGCGGAGAGGGCGGGGCCATTTCAGGGAATTGGTAAATGGCCACTTAACGGCATGAAATATATAGAAATATTACTGATTTCCCAATGCCTGACCGGCGTTTCTTGGCCGAATTGGCGTGGCATTGTGGTCAACTTGGGCGAAAATGCCATGATTGGCAGGGGATATTTCTGGCGGGATTGGGGGAAACATGCCAGCTTTGGCGCAACAACAAAACTGAAGCAGGCATCGCAAAGATGCGTTTTTTAGCAGGCACTTTTCTAGCAGCGGCACTTTGTGCTGCATCTTTGGGCGCATGGGCGGAAGGCCTGTCTGGCGCCCGCGATTTCACGTTCAAGCGCATTTCGGTGGCCGATGCCAAGCCGGGCAAGCGCATTACGGTGCAGATCGACCCGCTCGAGCAGGCCCGGCTTTTGGCCATGGCCCCCAAGGTGGACCCCTATCCCAAACCGCAAGCCGAAGCGGCCACGCTGACCCCCGCCAAACCCGCGCCGGGTGCGTCTTATGGATGGTTTTGGGAAAAGGTTTCCGCCGCGCGGGATCAGCCATCGGGCCGCTTGCCTTTGGCGCTGGCCTCGCTGTCCCAAGGGCCCTCGGGCGCGCAGGTGGCCGCGCCGCGCATGCAACACATGCAGCAGATTGCCAATACCTATGGTGTCGAAATCCTGAAGGCGACATTGGGCACCGAAGTGTCTCCCGCGCTGGTTCTGGCGGTTATTGGCATTGAAAGCGGTGGACGCCACGAGGCGGTATCAAGCGCGGGAGCGACCGGGCTGATGCAATTGATCCCGGCCACGGCATCTCGTTTCGGTGTCAAGGACGCGAAGGACCCGGTGCAGAATATCAAGGGCGGCGTGGCCTATCTTGATTGGCTGATGAAGCGGTTTGACCGCGATCCGCTGATGGTGCTGGCCGCCTATAATGCAGGCGAGGGCGCGGTAGAGGCCAACAAGGGCGTGCCGCCCTTTGCCGAAACGCGCGACTATGTTCCGAAGGTTCTGGCCGCCTGGCAGATCGCCCAAGGGCTGTGCCAAAGCCCGCCAGAACTGATGACGGACCCTTGTGTCTTCAAGGTGATCGCCTCGGGCGGGTAAGGGCCTTTGGCGGAACGGCAAAAGGGGGGCAATGTGCCCCCCTTTTTGGTTTTTACCACTGTGCAGGTGTCTGCCATTTGGCAGGGAGCAAAGATCAGTTGACCAGCGTGGCGTCGGTTGCCGCGCGCAGTTCCGCTTCGGTGACATCTTCGGCAAGCTCGACAATTTTCAGCCCGCCCGGCACAACATCCAGAACCCCAAGGTTCGAGATGATGCGGTTGACCACACCCTTGCCCGTCAGGGGCAGGGTGCATGCCTTCAGCACCTTGGATTCGCCATGCTTCGAGGTGTGGTCCATAACCACAACCACCCTGCCAACGCCGGCCACAAGGTCCATCGCGCCGCCCATGCCCTTGACCAGCTTGCCCGGGATCATCCAGTTGGCAAGGTCGCCATTTTCGGCCACTTCCATCGCCCCCAGGATCGCCATTGCAATCTTGCCGCCACGGATCATGGCGAAGGACTGCGCGCTGTCAAAATAGGCGGTCTGCGGCAATTCGGTGATGGTTTGCTTGCCCGCGTTGATTAGATCGGGGTCTTCCTCGCCCTCGTAAGGGAAGGGGCCCATGCCCAGCATGCCGTTTTCCGATTGCAGCGTTACCGACACGCCTTCAGGAATATAGTTGGCCACCAGCGTCGGAATGCCGATGCCAAGGTTCACGTACCAGCCGTCCTGCAGTTCTTTTGCAGCCCGCGCGGCGATTTGGTTTCTGTCCCAAGCCATGGATCAGGCCTCCTTCTTGCGGGTTGTGCGGTTTTCGATGCGCTTTTCGTGCTGCCCTTGGATCAGGCGATGCACATAAATGCCGGGCAGATGGATGCCATCAGGGTCCAGCGCCCCAAGCGGCACGATCTCTTCGACCTCGGCGATGCAAACCTTGCCGGCCGTCGCGGCGGGCGGGTTGAAATTGCGGGCCGTCTTGCGGAACACAAGGTTGCCCGAGGGGTCCGCCTTCCACGCCTTGACGATCGAGATGTCGGTGATGATTCCGGTTTCAAGGATATATTCCTTGCCGTCGAACATCTTCACATCCTTGCCCTCGGCAATCACGGTGCCAACGCCGGTGCGGGTGTAAAACCCGCCAATGCCCGCACCGCCCGCGCGCAGACGCTCGGCCAGCGTGCCTTGGGGGTTGAACTCCAACTCCAACTCGCCGCTCAGATATTGGCGCATGAATTCGGCGTTCTCGCCCACATAGGACGAGATCATCTTTTTCACCTGATGGCTTTCCAAAAGCATACCCAGCCCGAAACCATCAACGCCTGCGTTGTTCGACGCAATCGTCAGCCCCTTGGTGCCGGCCTTGCGAATGGCCGCGATCAAAAGCTCGGGAATGCCGCAAAGGCCAAAGCCCCCCGACGCAATGGTCATGCCGTCAAACAGCAGACCCGCAAGCGCCGCATCCGCGCTTTCATAGACTTTGTTCTTCATTGGGAACCCCCCGCAAATTCTGAGCCTGCATATGAGACAGGGGTTTTCTCAGAGTCAATTGCGGCGATGCAGCGAAAGGCGGATTTGGTGTGAATGCAACGGCTTCGCCCACCCTTTACCTCGCCGCCGCGGGCGCTATGGTGGCGCTGGCCCTGCGTGCCCGAGTGGTGGAATGGTAGACACAGGAGACTTAAAATCTCTAGGCCGAAAGGCCGTGCCGGTTCGAGTCCGGCCTCGGGCACCAATTTCTTAAGATCGCGCTGCACGCGCTGGAAAAGATTGGGAAGCCTTTTGGCGTTGTTTCGCAGGGAATTCGCGGCGAGGTTCGGGGGTGAGGGAAAGTCAAACCTGTCCCACGCGGATGAGATATCGGCTGACCTCACCATCCGCCTCTGAGCCTAGAAAGTCGTGTCCGGCTTCCGCGCAGAAGTGGGGCAGGTCGATTGCGGCCATGGGATCGGTTGCGCGCAGGCAAAGCACCTGTCCGGGCAGCATGGCGGCCAGCCTTTTGCGCGCCCGCAGAACAGGAAGCGGGCACAAAAGCCCCTCGCAATCGATCTCGACATCAAAGCCCATTGGTCTTTCCTTATGCTTGGCCCAAATACCCCGCTAATCGGCCCTAAGGCCAGCCCCCAATGACGCAAGCGTCCTGACGTGGATGTGACAGGTTTGGGGGGTGACGCGCCCGTGCAGGCCCGGTATCAGGGTGCCAAGGAGACAGATATGTTCGGTTTCGACATTCTTGATGCAGGGCTGTTGCTTGCCAGTCTTTTGGCCTTTGCGGGGGGGCTTTTGTCCTTTTTGTCGCCCTGCGTTTTGCCGGTGGTGCCGCCCTATCTTGCCTATATGGGCGGGATCTCGATGGGCGAGATGACCGGCCCCGGTGCCGCGCGCCGTCGGGTCATTCTGCCCGCGCTGTTTTTCGTGCTGGGCCTTTCGACGATCTTCTTGCTTTTGGGTTTTGCCGCCTCAGCCTTTGGCCGGTTTTTCCTGTCGAACCTTGAGGTGTTCAACCGGGTTGCCGGGGCGGTGGTTGTGGTGTTCGGCCTGCATTTTCTGGGCGTTTTCCGCATTCGAATTCTGGACCGCGAGGCGCGTTTGGATGCCGGCGATCAGGGCGGCTCGGCGCTGGGGGCCTATGTGCTTGGGCTGGCCTTCGCCTTTGGCTGGACACCCTGCAACGGGCCGATCCTGTCGGGCATCCTGACCATGGCGATGCAGGGCAATGACATGGGCCGCACGCTTTACCTGATGGCGGTTTATGCCATGGGGCTGGGCTTGCCCTTCCTTTTGTCGGCCATTTTTATCGCGCAGGCCATGGGTTTGATGAAGCGGTTGAAGCCCCACATGCGCAAGATTGAAGTGGCCATGGGCCTTTTGCTGCTGATCGTCGGACTAACACTGTTCACGGGCACCTTCTCGATTTTTTCGGGCTGGCTGTTGGACGGGCTGGACGCACTTGGTTTGCCGCTTCTGGGCTGATCCCCCTTAATTTTGCCAAGGTTTCATGGCAGCCTTGGGCCAAAGGGGGCGCGTGGTATGAGTGGCGGGCAAAATTCAGGCGAAGCGGTCTTTCGCCGCCGGGTGTTCTATATCCCCGGCTATGACCCGTTTCACCCCCGCCGCTACCGCGAGCTTTACCGCAAGGAAGGTGGCGATCAGGCGCGAATTTCTGGCTATCACCTTGATCTGAAACCAAAATCTGTCAAAGGGCCCTATGGCTGGCAGGTTTCGGCCGAGATTGGTGGCGCGCGGGCAGAGGCGGATATCGAAGTTCTGGTCTGGGCCGATATCGTGAAATCCTCGATGGAGCGCGGCATCCCTGGCACCTATCTGCAGCTTGTGCGCACCGCATGGGCCTATATCGGGTCGGGTGCGTTGTTTCGGCTGATGCGGCTGCGCAAAGGGCCGATGATTGCCGCGCTTTATCCGATCTTGTTTCTGATTGTGCAGCTTTTGCTTTCACTGCTGGCGGGCTGGGGGATTGGCCTGTTGGTCGCGCGTTTTGGCCATTGGTCGCTGGGGCTTTTGGCCGGGGCGGGGGTTGTCTGGGCCATGCTGCGGGCGTTCAAACGCTGGGACAACAAGATTTTCGCCTATTACCTGATGCATGACTATGCCTATTCGGCGCAGGCCAAAGGCGCCAACCCACCAGAACTAGAGGCCAGAATGGCCGCGTTCCGCACGGCAATTGCCGAGGCAATGGCCGATGATTTTGACGAGGTTTTGGTCGTTGGCCATTCGTCAGGCGCGCATCTGGCGGTTTCGATCCTGGCTGACCTTTTGCGGCAGGGCCTGCCCAAAGCCCATCCGACGCTGTCCTTTTTATCCTTGGGGCAGGTGGTGCCGATGGTGTCCTTCCTGCCAGAGGCGCGGCGGTTGCGGGCTGATCTGGCCTATCTTTCGGCGCGCGAAGAACTGACCTGGATCGATGTCACTGCCCCCGGCGATGGCTGTGCCTTCGCGTTGTGCGATCCGGTGGCGGTGACGGGGGTTTCGCCCAAGGGCAAGCGCTGGCCGCTGGTGGTGACGGCGGCTTTCACGCAAACCTTGTCGCCCGAACGCTGGGCCGCTTTGCGCTGGCAGTTTTTCCGGCTGCATTTTCAATATCTTTGCGCCTTTGATCGCCCCGGACACTACGATTACTTTCAGATCACTGCCGGCCCGCACTGCTTGGCCGAACGCTACAAGGACCGCGCGGCGTCAAAAAGCCGGATCGAGACGCCACTTTCGGGGTATAGAACCACGCAATGACCGCTCCGAAACCCGTCTCGCGCCCCGACAAGGCCAGCCTTTGGCAGCAGCTGAAGCTTTTTCGGCACGACATCCTGTCGTCGCAGCCGGCGCGGCTTTACCGTGCATGGATGGCCGAATTCCGAACCCCGTTTTTCCGCAGCTATCTGTGCAACGATCCCGCCCTTGTGACCCGCATTCTGGTCGAGCGACCAGATGATTTTCCAAAGTCGAACCGCATTGGCGAAGGATTGCGCCCGCTGCTTGGCAATTCGGTGTTCGTGACCAATGGCGCGGTCTGGAAACGCCAACGCCGCATCATTGACCCGGCCTTTGAAGGCGGGCGTCTGCGTGACACCTTTCCGGCCATGGTGGCGGCAGGGCAGGGGGCGGTGGCGCGGCTGTCCCCCGGCGTGACCGAGGTGGAAGAAGACATGAGCCATGTCGCCGCCGATGTGATCTTCCGCACGCTGTTTTCGCTGCCGATTGAACATGAGGTCGCCTCCGCGGTTTTCCACGAATTCCGCGCTTATCAACGCAGCCAGCCGCTTTTGAACCTTGCCGCCTTTCTGCCCCTGCCGTCTTGGGTGCCACGGTTTCACCGCCGGTCCACCAAACGCTCGGCCGCCGTGATCCGCGGCCTGATTGCGCGGCTGTGCGAAATGCGGGCGGCGGAAATTCGGGCGGGAACTGCGCCGGACGATCTGGCGACCAAGATCATGACCACGCCGGACCCGGTTACCGGCGATCGGTTCACAACCGAAGAAATGATCGATCAGGTCGCGATCTTCTTTCTGGCCGGGCATGAAACCAGCGCCTCGGCCCTGTCTTGGGCGCTGTATCTTCTGGCGCTTTACCCCAACCTGCAAGACCGCGTCGCAGCCGAAGCCGCCACTTTGGACGAAACTCCCGATTTCGCCTCTCTTGCGCGATTGAAATTCACCCGCGATGTGTTTCGCGAAACCCTGCGCCTCTATCCGCCAGTGCCGATGATGGTGCGGCAAAACACCTGCCCCGAAGAGATGCGCGACCGCAAGATCGCGCCCGGCGCGCAGATGGTTCTTTCGCCTTGGCACCTGCACCGCCACGAACGCATTTGGCCGCAACCTGATGCATTTGACCCGGACCGCTGGCAAAGGGAAGAAAACCGCGCCTGCATGCGCGATGCTTATATGCCGTTTTCGGCCGGTCCGCGGGTGTGCACCGGGGCGGGCTTTGCCATGGTAGAGGGGCCGCTGCTGTTGGCCATGCTTATAAAAACCTGGCGGTTTGAGCGGGTGGCAGGCCCGGATCCGGTTCCCGTGGCGCATTTGACGGTGCGGGCAAAGGACGGCATCTGGCTCAGCCTTAGCCGTCGCTAGGCGCGGGTTGGTGGCGACCATCGGCCGCACGGCGCGCTTTGCGCGTTACGGCGCGCGCGCCATCACCGCTTCCAGCACAAAAACCCGGATCGCCGAGGCAAGCCCCAGATCGCCCGCGCGGCTGGCATCAACTTCGGCTGCAAGATCGTTCAAGGATTGACCCCGATCACGGGCAAGCTTTTGAAAAACCTCCCAGAACTCGGCCTCTAGCGAGACGCTGGTCCGGTGGCCCTTCAAGGTAACCGAGTGTTTCACGGGCCGGGCGCTCATTCGCGTTCATGCCCATCAAGATCGCGCCGAGCCTTCTGGGCCCGGGTTTTTTCAAGGTCTTTTTCGGCCTTGGTGCGGCCGAACTTTGCGGCATTCTCATCTCCCTTCGCGCGGGCTTCGGCCCGCTGACGCGCCTTTTTGGCCGCGCGAAGATTGACGATTTCGGCCATCAGCCTTTGGGGCCGATCATGTCTTCGGGCCGCACGATGCGGTCGAAGGTTTCGCCATCGACATAGCCAAGGGCAATCGCCTCTTCGCGCAGCGTGGTGCCGTTCTTGTGGGCGGTTTTCGCCACCTTGGTCGCGGCGTCATAGCCGATGGTCGGGGCCAGCGCTGTTACCAGCATCAGGCTTTCTTTCATCAGCTTTTCGATCCGCGCAGTGTTGGCTTGGGTGCCCACAACCATGTTATCGGTGAAGGATGACGCGGCATCGCCCAAAAGCTGCATGGATTGCAACACGTTATAGGACATCATCGGGTTATAGACGTTCAATTCGAAATGGCCCTGCGATCCGGCAAAGCCCACGGCCGCATCATTGCCCATGACATGGGCGCAAACCATGGTCAGCGCTTCGGCTTGGGTCGGGTTCACCTTGCCCGGCATGATGGAGCTGCCCGGTTCGTTTTCCGGCAGGATCAACTCCCCCAGACCCGAGCGCGGGCCAGAGCCCAAAAGCCGCAAGTCATTGGCAATCTTGAAAAGGCTTGCCGCCACGGTTTTCAGTGCGCCCGAGAACATGACCATCGCATCATGGGCGGCCAAGGCTTCAAACTTGTTGGGGGCGGTGACAAAGGGCAGGCTGGTGATCTCGGCAATCTTGGCTGCCACGCGCGTATCAAAGCCGACCTTGTTGTTCAGGCCGGTGCCAAGGGGGGTGCCGCCCTGTGCAAGCTCATAGATATGCGGCAGGCACATCTTCACCCGCTCGATCCCGCGTTCAACCTGTTTGGCATAGCCCGAAAACTCTTGCCCAAGGGTCAGCGGGGTGGCGTCCTGCGTATGGGTTCGGCCGATCTTGATGATGTCCTTGAACTCGGCCGATTTGGCGGCCAGGGCGACATGCAGCTTTTCCAGACCGGGCAGCAGCACATCGCGGGCCATCATGCCGATGGCCACATGCATGGCGGTCGGGAAGGTGTCATTCGACGATTGACCCATGTTCACATGGTCATTCGGGTGAACCGGTTTTTTCGACCCCATCACCCCGCCCAGCATTTCAATCGCGCGATTCGAGATCACCTCGTTTGCGTTCATGTTCGACTGGGTGCCAGAGCCGGTCTGCCAGACAACCAGTGGGAAGTTGTCATCAAACTTGCCCTCGATCACCTCTTGTGCCGCGGCGGCGATGGTCTTGCCCAGATCGCCATCCAGATCGCCCTGCGCCACATTGACCAAGGCGCAGGCTTTCTTGATGACGCCAAGCGCGCGGATGATGGCCACCGGCTGGCGCTCCCAGCCGATTGGGAAGTTGATGATCGACCGCTGGGTCTGCGCGCCCCAATATTTGTTGGCGGGAACGTCCAGCGGGCCGAAGCTGTCAGTTTCGGTGCGGGTGCCCTGAGCATTACCCTGATCGTTGGCGGTCATGTGCAAGCCTCCTGATGTGCTGGGGGCGTCATAGGCCCAAGTGGGGGGAATTTCAATCGGCATACCGTCGCATACCGGGAAATTCCCAAGCCCCGCCCGAATGGCCTAATGTTTACGGAATTGGTCCAGCCTGACGACCTGAGCATCCTGCTGCGGCGGATCGGGTTCGTCCTCGGGGCCGTCGCTTTCATCTTCGTCGTCGTCTTCGTCTTGCTCGTGGGTTTCAAAGCGCAGCCCGAATTCCACCGATGGATCGACAAAAGTGCGCAGCGCATCGAAAGGAATGACCAAAGGTTCGGGGCTGTTGCCAAAGCTCAGGGTGATTGAAAAGCCTTCATCTGTCACCACAAGGTTTTCAAACCAGTGCTGGATAACGATCGTCATTTCCGCAGGATAGCGCGCACGCAGCCAATCCGCGATTTCAACACCCTCGGCCGTGGTATCAAAAGTTATGAAAAAGTGATGCGCTCCGGGCAGGCCATTTGCGGCCACATCATTCAGCACGGTCTGGATCAGACCGCGCATCGCGCGGTGCATCAGATTGCCGTAGTCAATGGTCTTGGCCATGCCTGCCCCTTATTTCTGCATAGTGCCCAGCATAGGGGATTCCTTTCCGAAAGGAAGGGGCCGGGAATCGCAACGACAGAAATCCCAAGATCAGCGCTCACAGGGTGCCTAGACCAGCCGCAGCCAAAGCCGCCAGACAAAGCACCGCCGGCAAGGGCCAATGGCGCCGCATCAAAAGATAGCCCGCCGCCATGGCAAGCAGCAGCGGTACCGGGCGCAGACTGGCCGGATCGGGCAGCAAAAGCGCAACCGGCCCGGCTGTGACCGGGAAATGGGCGGCAAAGATCACATGCAGGGCGAACCAAAGCGAAAGGTTGGCAATCACGCCCACAACGGCGGAGGTAATCGCCGCCAGCGCCCCGGCAAGGCGGGGTTGCGACGTCAGCCTTGCGATATGGGGGGCTCCGGCAAAAATCCACAAAAAGCACGGGGCAAAGGTCATCCACAGGGCCACAGCCGCCCCCGCCAGCGCCATTGACCAGCCGCCCGCCTTCCAGCCCGCCATGAAGCCCACAAACTCGGTGACCAAGATCAGCGGGCCAGGGGTGGTTTCCGCCAGCCCCAGACCATCCATCATCTGGCCCGTGGTCAACCAGCCCTGCACCTGCACCACCTCCTGCACCATCCACGACAGCACCGCATAGGCCCCGCCAAAGGTCAAAAGCGCCAGCTTGGAAAAATACAGCCCCACCTCGGCCAAAACCCCGCCTTCGATCAGCAAAAGCCCGGCCAGCGGCCCCAACCAGACCGCAGACCAGATCAGAACTGTGGTAAGGCTGCTGCGGGGGCGGGTTTGGACGGGCAGGGCCAGATGCCCCCCCGGCGCAGGCGCCGATAATTGCGCCGCACCGACAAGACCGGCGGCAAGCATCACCACCGGAAACGGCAAGGCAAAGGCAAAAAGGCCGATGAAGGCCCCCAGCGCAATCAGCCGGTGCGCAGGGGTTTTCAACGCCCGGCGCGCCACCCGAAAAAGCGCTTCGACCACCACCGCCACCACCGCCGCCTGAACGCCGGCAAACAGCGCGGCCACGGCCGGCACCTGACCAAAAGCCGCGTAGATGGCCGACAGCGCCAAGACCACCAAAGCGCCGGGCAGAACGAAAAGCCCCCCCGCGATCAACCCACCGCGCGTGCCATGGCTGCGCCAACCGATCCATGTCGCCAGCTGCATCGCCTCGGGTCCGGGCAAAAGCATGCAAAAAGACAGGGCCGAGAGATAGTCTTTCTCGTCAACCCAGCGGTGCTTTTCCACGATTTCGCGGTGCATCAGCGCGATCTGTGCCGCCGGTCCACCAAAGGACATAAGCCCGATACGGGCGAAGACGCGAGTCAGTTCAGGCAGGGTTGGTTGCATGTCACCTTGTCGGCAAATCTCGCCTGTCTGGCAAGGTGCCACCAGAATACGCCAATCGCAAAGACCGGAATATGACGATATCCCGGCCCGCCGTACAGCGCCCGATTTTTTGGAAAAAAATCGCAAGACCCGCGATCAAAGTTGGAATAAGTGCCGGATTCTGTTGCCAGGCTCCGGCGGGCCCCGCCTTACGCGGCTAAACGCAAGGGCTTAGGTTTCGATGTTCGGACCGCTTACGCAGCCAGAGCCATCGGAGCGTGGTTGTCATTGGCAACTACACTTGTGGTCCGATAACGGTGGTACCTACCGGGTAAAAGCTGGCCTCTTTAGACGTCCGTCGATCCTGTTTCGGCCCCTCGCCCCCGCAATGCCGGGTGTGATGGTGGAGCCGCCGGGTACCGCCCCCGGGTCCGAGCCGTTTATTACAGGTGCGTTTATCACCATAGTCCGAAGCAAGCCCCGGACAGGGCAAGATATAAGTCGCAGGCACTGGCGGCGCAAGGGGGCGCAATCGCGCCGCAGCCTAGCACGACAGCGATTGCGCGGGGGTTTGCAGGAAAACCTGTTCGGTGGTGGTTTCGGTGACGTGCAGCCCTTCGCGCAGATAAAAGGCCAAAGCGCGCCGGTTCGGTTCCAGCACCGAGAGCCGCAACGGCAGTCCAGACGCCTTGGCTTCATGGCGCACCATGTCCAGCACTTCGGCCCCGATGCCCTGTCCTTGGGCCTTTGCTGTCAGATACATTTTGCGCAGCCGCAGATGGTCTGGGTTCGCCTCGATCGTGACGTAACCAACCGGGATTTCGCCCCGCACAACCAACCGGGTCGATGCCAGATCAAAGGCCGAAACGGGCGTCGGAAGATACTTGCCCCAAAGCGCTGCGGCATGAGGTTGCATAACCTCGGCCTCAAGCTCGGCAAGGAAGGTGGCGTCGGATTTCAGGGCAGGGCGCAAATGGATCATGTGGATAGGGTGCCTCATTTTGGTTAAGGTTTCATGACGGAAAAGAATGCGCCCGCGAGACACGCTCGCGTGCGCTTGGATTTCAGAACGATCAGATCGGCGATCAGAAGCCGGTCTTGATCATTTCAAACTCTGCCAACATGCGCTCGCGCATGCCGTGGTCGATCGGGGTCTGGGCCAAAAGCGTGCCGTCAACCGGGCTTACATCCGCAGCGACCACGTCTTCCGGCGCAATCTGGGCCATCGCGGCGTCGTTCGAATGGGCATAGCCAAAGTTGCCCAAAAGCCCCTTGGCCGAATCGTGCTCGAGCCAGGCATTGATGAAGTCATAGGCCTTGTCTTCGTTGCCGGGCGCGTCCTTGAAGTTGACATAGCCGCAGAACCACGACGAAGCGCCCTCTGCCGCAGTGCGCTGGAAGCCGACGGGGAAGTTTTCCTCGCGCATCAGCGCAATCGAGTCATTCCACGCCCAAGACACCAGAACCTCACCCGAAGCCATCAACTGCGACAGTTCCGACGGGTCCGACCAATAGGCGCGGACATTCGGGTGCACTTCGCGCAGCCACGCGGCGGCGGCGGCGAACTGCTCGTCTGTCACATTGGTCCAGTTGGTGACGCCGGTTGCCATAAGCGCCAGCGCCCAGACGTCGTCGGTATTGTCTGGCAGCGAGATGCGGCCGGCGTATTTCGGGTCTTTGAAAACGTTCAGGCTGGCGACATCAGCCTCGGGCACGTCATTGGTGTTCCACGCAATCGCCGTATAGGCGTAATCGGTCGGAATGTACCAAACGCCCCCTTCATCGGCGAAAATCTTCGAATCTTTGAAGCGCGGGGCGATATTGCCATATTCGGGAATACGGCTGATATCCCACGGCTCAAGCAGGCCTGCTTCGCGGTATTTGGACACCATCTGCGAACAGGGATGCGCCACATCGGCCTTGAAGCCGGAAGACATCTTCTGGAACGCTTCGTCATCATCGGCAAAGAACGCATAGGTCGGCATCTGGCCATGTTTGGCCACATAGCCCTCGATCAAGGACTGCTCTTCGAACCCGGCCCAGTCAAAGACGGTCAGTTCGGCATCGGCGGCGCGGGCCGCGCCTGAAAGGCACAACGCGGCGGTGGTCGAGGCGAGAAGAAGGCTCAGTTTTTTCATAAGGGTCCTCTGCTGTTGGTGTGGGCTGGGCTCCCCCCGAAGGCCAGCCCGTGAGTGGCTGCACAAAGCTACAGGCAGTAGCCCAAGCGCTCAAGCCCCCTATCAAGAGGGGAAAATGCTGCCCGATGCAAGTCTGCTGACGCGACTTCGGCGATGGGCGCGCACACAGGGCGGCAAAGCGGGGCTTTACCTTCGATTTTTCCAAGCATAGCTTTTGCGCGATTCCGTGCGGCCCCTTGCCGCTGGCGGGTCTGCCGTTTGGCCTTTGCGGGCTGGGCGGTTGGGCGGGAAGACCTGCCACGGACCGCATCGCGCGCGGCCCGTAACTCGGCAACCCAAAGAACAGGACCCCATGCATGACCAGCCCGCTTGACCTTGACTTCGTTCGCAGCCAGTTTCCAGCCTTTTCCTCGCCAGTTCTGTCGAGCCACGCCTTTTTCGAAAATGCCGGGGGCAGCTATCCTTGTCAGCAGGTGGTGGACCGGCTTCATCGATTCTATACCGACCGCAAGGTGCAGCCTTATGGGCCCTATCCAGGCGCACAGGCCGGTGGGGCCGAGATGGACGAAGCCCGCACGCGCCTGGCCGCGATGATGGGCGTCAAGCGAGAAGAGGTCAGCTTTGGCCCTTCGACATCGGCCAATACCTATGTATTGGCCCAAGCGGTGCGCCAATGGCTGCGCGGGCAGAACGCGGCAATCGTGGTGACCAACCAAGACCACGAGGCCAATTCCGGCGTGTGGCGGCGGTTGGCCGAAGAAGGGATCGAGGTGCGTGAATGGCAGCTTGACCCGGCGACCGGCAGCCTTGACCCGGACGCATTGCGCAAGCTTTTGGCCGATGGGAAAGTCCGGATGGTGGCTTTTCCGCATTGCTCGAACGTGATTGCCGAAATCAACGATGTGGCCGCGATCAGCGCCTTGGCGCGCGAAGCGGGGGCGCGGACGGTGGTCGATGGTGTCAGCTATGCGCCCCACGGCTTTCCCGATGTTACGGCGCTTGGCTGCGACGTCTATCTTTTCTCGGCCTATAAGACCTTTGGGCCGCATCAGGGGATCATGGTCCTGCGCGAGGCCTTTGGCATGGAATTGCCGGGCCAGGCCCATTTCTTCAACCAGGCCACGCTTTACAAACGCCACACACCGGCTGGCCCGGACCATGCGCAGATTGCCGCCTGCGCCGGGATGGCCGATTATGTTGACGCGGTTGCCGCAGCCCATGGCGTGACCGGGGATGCGGGCGCGCGCAACAAGGGTGTGCATGACCTGATGCGGGCGCAGGAGGTGGCGGTGATTGCGCCGCTGCTGGACTATCTGGCCAAGCGCAATGATGTGCGGCTGATCGGCCCACGCGAGGCCGCCCGCCGCGCTCCCACGGTGGCAATTGAACTGGACCGCGTGGCAGAGCCGGTTTCGGAAGAGTTGGGCCGCAACGGTATCGCCTGCTGGGCGGGCGATTTCTATGCCGTGCGTCCTTTGGCGGCTTTGGGGATTGACCGGGCCAAGGGGGTGTTGCGGATGTCAGCGACCCATTACACCAGCGCCGAGGATGTTGCCCGCCTGATCGCGGCACTTGACCGGGTGCTGTGATACGAGTGCCGTGACCGCTGGGGCTGTGGTCGCGGGTTCGTAAAAGGCGCGCGTGCCGCGCAAGTCCGGGTGTCGCCTCTGGCCTTCGGCCAACCGGCTCCGCAGGGCGGGGGGGATCCCCCCGCCTTTTGCATGACATTTGGATCTGGCGGCATTTTTCTTGCATTCGGGATGAACCAAGGGGCGCAGTTCTGCGTAGAACGTTGAAAAGGGGCAAATATGTCTGAAGCGCCGTTGATCCTGTGGTTCCGCCGAGATTTGCGGTTGAGCGACCATCCGATGCTTGCGGCGGCCGTGGCGACGGGGCGTCCCTTGATGCCCGTGTTCATTCTGGACCCCGAAACCGAAACGATCGGTGCTGCGGCGAAATTTCGTCTTGGTCTTGGGCTGGCCCATTTCGCGCAGCGGCTTGAAGCCTTGGGAAGCCGGTTGATCCTGCGGCGCGGACCGGCGCTTGCGGTGCTGGAGGCGCTGGTTGCGGAAGCCGGGGCGGCAGAGGCGTGGTGGAGCCGCATGTACGACGCCCCGTCGCGCACCCGCGATCAGGCGGTCAAGGGGGCTTTGAAGGCGCGCGGTCTTATGGCCGAAAGCCATCCCGGCGCCCTGATCTTCGAACCCTGGCAGGTGGAAACCGGGCAGGGCGGGCCGTACCGGGTGTTCACGCCGTTTTGGAAAGCGGTGCGGGGGCGGCAGGTTGCTTCGGCCTTGCCTGCGCCAGCCCATCTGCCGGCCCCAAAGGCTTGGCCGCGCTCGGAACGTTTGGCCGATTGGAACCTTGACCTTGCGATGCAGCGTGGTGCGGCCGTGGTGCGGGCCCATCAGCGTGTCGGCGAAGAAAAGGCGCTTGCCCGGCTGGAAGAATTCGCCGCGGGTCCGATGGCCGCCTATGCGGCCGCGCGCGATTTTCCTGCGGTGGCAGATGCGACCTCGGGCCTGTCGGAAAACCTTGCCTGGGGCGAGATTGGCCCACGTTCGATTTGGCATCGGGGCTGGCGGGGGATGGCCGAGGGCAATGCCGGGGCCGAAACCTTTTTGAAAGAACTGGTCTGGCGCGAGTTTGCCTGGCATCTGTTTTATCACTATCCGCAAATGGACAGCAGCAATTGGAAGGCCGATTGGCACAGCTTCCCATGGCGGGGCGATAGTGCAGATGCAACAGCCTGGCGGCGTGGAATGACAGGCGAACCCTTTGTCGATGCCGCGATGCGCGAAATGTATGTCACAGGGCGCATGCACAACCGCGCCCGGATGATCGTGGCAAGCTATCTGACCAAGCATCTTTTGACCGATTGGCGGCTGGGTTTGCAGTGGTTCGCTGATTGCCTGACCGATTGGGATCCGGCGGCCAATGCCATGGGCTGGCAATGGGTCGCGGGCTGTGGCCCCGATGCGGCCCCCTATTTTCGCATCTTTAATCCGGCCGGGCAGGCCGAGAAATTCGATGCCGACCAAACCTATCGCCGCAACTGGATTGCCGAACTTGGTCGCGCGCCGGGGCCTGCGGCGCTGAGCTATTTCGCGGCGGCACCCAAGGCTTGGCAGCTGGATGCCACCCGGCCATATCCAATGCCGCTGATCGATCTTGCACAGGGCCGCGCCCGCGCGCTAGACGCGCTGGCCCAAGGAAAAGCTTGAGTGACCGGTCATGATCTGGAAATCTTTAACCAAAAGAAAACCCTGGGGGGTCTGATGGACGTGTTGACGACGGTAAAGGGCCAGTCTGGCCTACCGCGATATTTCGCTGCGGTTTTCGACATGGCGACGAAAATGCAGCAAGGACGGGTGGATTTTGTTCTGCCCGATGGGCGGCGCTTTCGCGTTGAAGGCTCTGGCATGGGGGCTGTGGCCGAAATTCATGTGAAGGACGACGATGTCTTTGCCCGCCTGATCCGTGAAGGGGATTTGGGCTTTTGTGAAGCCTATCTTGATGGCGGCTGGACCACGCCGGACTTGCAGGCGGTGATGGACGTGGCGCAGGGCGGCAACAACGAAGTCTTGGACGGGTTTCCCGGCTTTGCCTTCGTGCGCGCCTATGAGCGGCTGCGTTTCTGGCTTCATGGCAATTCCAAGCGCCAAGCCAAGAAGAACATCGCCGCACATTATGATCTGGGCAATGATTTCTATCAGCTTTGGCTGGATGAAAGCATGACCTATTCTTCGGCGCTGTTTGAGACCGGCCAAGAAAGCCTTGAGGCCGCGCAAGAGGCGAAATACGCCAGCATGGTAGACCGGATCGGTGCCAAGCCGGGCGAACATGTGCTGGAAATCGGCTGTGGCTGGGGCGGGTTTGCCGAATATGCCGCAGCAAAGCGCGGCCTGAAAGTGACCTGCCTGACGATTTCAAAGGCGCAACATGATTACGCGGTTGCCCGTATCGCGCGGGCGGGGCTTGCCGATCAGGTGACGATAAAGTTGCAAGATTACCGCGATGAGACCGGGATCTATGACGGCATCGCCAGCGTGGAAATGTTCGAAGCCGTGGGCGAGAAATACTGGCCCACCTATTTCGACACCTTGCGAGAGCGGCTGAAACCGGGGCGGCAGGCGACGTTGCAGATCATCACCATTGGGGATGATCGTTTTCATATCTACCGGAAATCTGTTGATTTCATTCAGAAATACATCTTCCCGGGGGGGATGTTGCCATCGCCTTCGGCCTTGCGGGCCGAAATTGCGCGGGCTGGGCTGGAGTTCAAGGATTCGGTCGAGTTTGGCCAAAGCTACAGCCTGACCCTTCGCCGCTGGTATGAACGGTTCAATGGGCGCTGGGCCGAAGCGCAGGGGCTGGGGTTTGACGAAAGGTTCCGCCGGATGTGGAATCTTTACCTGACCTCTTGTGCGGGCGCGTTTGAGGGCGGAAACTGCGATGTAACCCAAGTGACGCTGACGCGCCGCTGAAGGTGTTTGTGTTGTACCAGTCCCGAGGTTTTGATGCCCACCGCCCCAAAGCTGTTTTCCGCCCTGTTCTTCGCCCTTGTTGCCGGATTGGCTGCGCATCTTTTCATACCGGTGCTGCCAGAAGGCACCCAGATCAAGATGTTTCGCGAACTCTCGGCGGTGATCGGGTTTTTCTGCGGTTGGTTCGTCATGGGCCGCGCCACCGGGCGCGGTAAGGTCGAGGCGATCAACCGCGGCATCGTTACCTCGGTGTCAGTCCTCTTTTGGTGCCTTTTGCTGTTCTCGATCTACGTGATGGTCCGAAAGTCGACCCGGATGATGTATGACGGCCCGATGGATGCGGTCTTGGGGGTGTTTGAATTGATGCTGGAATATGGGGTCTTGCTGAAACATCCTGCCACGCCGGCGGTGCTTTTGGCTGGTGGGGTTCTGGGCGGCATGATGGCCGAAGCCGTCGGGCGGCGCTGGAATTAGCATGGCAGATTTCTTCTTTTTCGGCACGCTGTGCCACGCGCCGCTTTTGGCCGAGGTTCTTGGCCGCAAGGCCAAAAGCCAACCAGCCCAATTGGCTGATTATGCCGGTTTCTGGGCCGAGGGGCGGGCCTTTCCGCTGCTGCTGGCCCATCCCGGCGCGGTGACTGACGGCGTTCTTGTCACAGCACTTACGCCGCATGACATTGAAAGGCTTGACTTTTATCAAGGCGGATTTGCCCGCGCGACCCAAGAGGTGACGGTATCCACCGCCCGCGGCCCGCTTAAGGCGCGCGCCTATTTTGCCCCCCCCGGCCAGTGGCAGCCCGGCGCGCCTTGGGCGCTGGCCGATTGGCAGAGCCGCTTTGGCCCGGCCGTGGTGGCCACCGCGCGCGAGATCATGGCGCAGTTCAAGGTGCGCCCCGCCCAGACCGTGATGGCGCGCTATGGCCAATTGCTGGGGCGTGGGGCTGCGCGGGTGCGTGCCGCAGATACCGCCCCCGCCACGTTGCGGCGCATTCCGGCCAAAGGTGATGTGCAGGCCGTATCGCGCGCTGAGCCCTATGCCCGCTTCTTTTCGCTTGAAGAGCAGGATCTGCGCTTTCGCCGCTTTGACGGCGAAATGAGCGATCCGGTCAACCGCGCGGCCTTTGTGTCCGGCGATGCGGTGACCGTGCTGCCCTATGATCCGCGCCAAGACCGGGTGATGCTGATCGAACAGTTCCGCTTTGGCCCCCATGTGCGCGGCGATGCCAATCCTTGGCAGCTTGAGGCGATTGCCGGGCGTATTGTCGCGGGTGAGACCCCCGAAGACTGTGCCCGCCGCGAGGCGCAGGAAGAAGCCGGGCTTACGCTGGACCGGCTGTTGCCAATAGCAGGCTATTATCCCAGCCCGGGCGCGATGACGGAATATCTTTATTGCTTTCTTGCCCTTGTCGATTTGCCTGACAGCGCCGAAGGCACCTTTGGCCTTGCGACCGAGGCGGAAGACATTCGCGCCCATGTTCTAAGCTTTGATCGCTTTATGCAGCTTTGCAGCAGCGGCGAAATCGGCAATGGACCGGCACTTTTGTCGGGGCTGTGGCTGGCGCGCGAAAGGGCGGCTTTGCGTGGCTGAAATCCATGGCCGCTCTTGCAACGATCCTGCGCTGTGGCGTAACTCTGGCGCAGCCTGCTGAGAGTGTCCTGATGACAGATGATCCGCGCAAAATCCCCAGTCACGAGCTGACCTATGCGCGGCTGCGCGACATGGTGCTGTTTGGGGTCTTGGCCCCCGGTCAGCCGGTAACCATTCAGGGGCTGATCGCCGATCTGGGTGCCGGCATGACACCCGTGCGCGAGGCCATCCGCCGTCTGGCGGCCGAAGGCGCGCTTGAACCGCAGGGCAACCGGCGTGTGACCGTGCCGCGTCTGCAACCGGGCGTGCTGGACCAGCTTGCCTTCGCCCGCCTGACGATCGAGCCGCGTCTGGCCGAATTGGCGGCTGCCGCCCTGACGCCCGCCCTGATTGCCCGCTTGGCGGCGCTGGATGACAAGGTGAACGCCGCAATCCGCGCAGGCAATGTGTCGGATTATCTGACCGCCAATCACGCCTTCCACTTCGCCTTGTATGAGGCCTCTGGGGCAGGGGTGCTGATCGACATGGCGCGTTCGATGTGGCTGCGCTTTGGCCCGTCTTTGCGTGTGGTGGCAACGCTTGCGGGGGCTTCGGGCCTGCCCGACCAGCACGCCGAGGCTTTGGCCGCGATGAAGGCGGGCGATGGCCCGCGGCTGGGCCGCGCGCTGCATGACGACATCGCGCAAGGCGTGGAAGAGGTCCGCGCAGCCCTTGCGCGCGGCGAGGTTTAAGCCCGCAGGTCTGGCCCGCGGGCTTCAGGCACGGCACATGCTTTCAGGCCCGGCACATGCTTTCAGGTTGGGCGTTCAGCGAATGATGGTGGGCAATTCTTCCCGCGACGCCCAGGTCTTGAACAGAAGGGGCAGGCCGAAGAGGGAAGAGAAAAGGAAACCGCCCTGCATGGCCGAGGTGCGCGCCTTCGGCGCTGAGAGCAGTTTCATCGGCCAGAACATTTTCGACATATAGCCACCGCCCCGCAGGGCCGAGGTGCGCGTTTTGCTTTGAATGATCAGATTTTCCCCAAGGATATGACCGTGGGGCAGCTTTCTGAACGGATTGGAAAGCATCAGCGGATGATCCTTCATCACGCTGTTTGAATATTGGGCACTTGGGTATTCGCGCAGATAGAAATCTTCATCTGCCACGCCCACATCCATCGCCGGATGTTTGTTCAGAACCTTCATCGCGGTTTTCGCGGTTCCGACCGGGTTGAAGGGCGCCTCGACAATCAGCAGCGCTTGGTCGCCGGTCATGGCGCCAAGATAGGTGCTGGCCGAACCGGCAGGCACCCGTGCGGCCTTCATGGCCGCAAAGGCGCCGCCAGCACTGTCGGCGGTGACGATCTGGATGATCCCTTGGTCAAGCCCATAGCTCAACAAACTGGCCTCGGCAGCCGCCGCTGCAGACCGATCCGAATAAAGCCGCGTAATGATGGTTGTCATTTTGCACCTGTTGTTCTGAAGGCCCGAAAGGACCGGTTCACGTGTTCTTCCGTCAGCTTGTCCGTCCGCCCGCAAAAGGCTGCTGTGTCCCCTGCCGCTCTGCAACAGCTGAAAGATAAGAAGTTTCGGCCGTGTTGTCATCAACACTTCGACCCGCATCCTTGCCGCGCAAAGGCAAAGCAAACAAAAGCCCAAGCGTCAGCAGTCCAACCTCGATCATGAAAACCGAAGTATAGGGGGTAGAGGCGCTTGCGCCAACCGCCTCGGTCGCCACGATGGCGTCACGCACAACACCGCCAACGGCGATGGCAAGCCCGGCAGAGGTTGCCTGCACGGCCCCCCAAGCCCCAAGCGAAAGCCCGATTTGTTCACGCGGGGCAGAGCGCATTGTTGCGGTCAATGTGCCGTGCCCAAAAAGCCCGGCGCCAAACCCCGCCAAAAGGGTTCCCCCCAAAAGCATGGGAACCGAAAGCAACGTTGATGACCAAACAATCAGCCCAAACGCCGGGATCCCGATCATCGCCCCGTAAATCGCCATGTCGATCGGGCGCGCGCCAGCCCCAAGCCAGCGCGATGCCATGACAAAGCCGACAAGGCTGCCGCAGGCCAAAAACACGGTCAGCCGGGTTGTTTCGGCAATGCTCATCATCAGGACCTGGCCGCCAAAGGGCTCCAGCAGGACGTCGGCCATGCCAAATCCGGCTGTTCCAAGGGCAATGATCGCCAAAAGCCGGATCATGCCCCGACGTTCGGTCAGGCGGGCCCAGGCTTCGGCAAAGCTGGCCTCTGGTTCCGTTTGCGCCATGGCCCGGGCGCGGTTGCGCGCTTCCTGTTTCCACATTGCAAAAAAGTTCAGGGCAACCGTGATAACGGCCGAGCCTTGGATAACCTGGATCAGGCGGCCCGGCGTATAATTCTCAAGCAGCGCGCCATAGGAAAAGGCGCTGACGATCATGCCGACCAGCAGCATCACATACATCAGCCCCACGACCTTGGGCTGATCTTCTTCCGGCACCAGATCGGTTGCCAAGGCCAGACCGATCGTTTGCACGATATGAACGCCTGCCCCTACCAGCAAAAAGGCAAGTGCCGCCGAACCAAGCCCGATCCAGCGCGGCGCATCTATCGCCTCGCCATAGCCAGACAGCACCAAAAGCGCAAAAGGCATGATGGCAAAGCCACCGAACTGCAACATCGTGCCCTTGAATATATAGGGCAGGCGCCGCAGGCCCAGCGCAGATTTGAACCGATCCGACCGAAAGCCGATCAGGGCGCGAAACGGGGCGAAAACCAAGGGCAGGGCAAGCATCACGCCGACAAGCGTTGCAGGAACGCGCAATTCGACAATCATCACCCGGTTGAGCGTGCCGACCATGAGCACCAAGGCCATGCCGACGGTAACCTGAAACAGCGACAATCGCAGCAAGCGCGACAGCGGCACGTCGTCTGATGCCGCATCGGCAAAGGGCAAATAGCGAACACCGACCCCCGAGATCTTGCGCAGTGCAAAACTCTTGTATTTGAACATGGGTTGGCTCGCCATTCTGGGGGACAGAATTCTGGGGGACAGATTTGCCCCTTCGTGGAAGTTGCAGTGTGAGGCCCCCTGGCCGGAGGACAGAGGGCCTCACACCTTCGTACACCGCCCTTGGCACAGGACGGATCAGTCTAGTTGGACGCCACTTTGTCTAGCGCTTTGAAGACTGCCACTGCCGTCGTGCCGTCTGGCATCGTGATCAGCACTTCTTGGCCCGCAGAGGCGGAATAAGAAGCTTTGGCGGCATCCTGCTCTGGCAAGACCATAGATGCCGACGCCATACCCGATCCAATCGGTTTACCCGACAGGAAGTCTGAAACCCATGACGTGTTGGTAAGAACCGCGACATGGACCGCAAACGACCCGACGGCGACGGCCCCAAGAAACAAGGGGACGCCAACAGTGGGTTTTACGACAAGCCACATTTTTGCATTGTTCATGATCTGCTCCTCACCCAAGCCACGGTGTGGAAACGGCAACCAGGATATGCGCTATCAGGGCGATGACACCGAAGACGCGGGTGCCGTCGATCAAATAGCTGTGGACTTCTTCTGCTTCTCTTAAGGTCAAGCCGGTCGGCCAGACTTTATCAGGATCGTTGGACATTGATGTTCCTCCGTGCCCTCGTCGTCATCTAAGTGACTAGGGCAGAGAGACGACATTTGCTCTGCCCGGCCCCGAAGCGCACGACTCACGCTTTAATGATGGACCTAATGCAATCTGTCATTTTGTGATTACAGTCTCAAGTGTAAAGTTAAAATTACAATTTTGAGCGCCAAATTCGCCGAAAGTTCGAAATTTAGTCAATAAATTATGGCTACTTACGGGATATTTTACCTGAAGGGCGCTGCTGAAAATATTGTCATTTTCGATCATTGTGCAGCAAAAATTGCCTTAATCGGTGCTGTGAGGCGCGCATGGTGTCGCCGTTTTTACAGACCTGCGAGGCCCCGGGTGGCGCAGAAAAGCGGCGGCTGTCTGAGCCGCGCAAAGGCGTTTCGGCAAGATCGCAGGCCCACACCGCCAGATCTTGTCAACGACCGCTTCGGCCGCAAGAAAGTGCAAGCTAGGTCTGAACTAAGGTTCAAATTCCAGTGCAGCCCGCGCCAAAGCTGTGATCTGGGCGCGCAATGCTTCAGGGGATTTGTCTGCAAGGCCTTGGATTTGAAAGTTTTTCCGGATCAGGGCCACGCCGAACAGAACCGCCAACAGCATTGCGGCCCTTTCTTGGGCTTGGGCGCTGCCAAGCTTTTCGGCAAGGGGGGCCGCCAGCCCTTGCTGCACAAAGGCGCGGATCTTGTCGCCCATGACCGGGTCGATGACATTGGCCAAAAGCAACATGAACGGGTTCACCAGATCTGTTTGCGGATCATAGGGTTGGGCAAAGCTTTCGACGGCTTTTGCCAAAAGGCCTTCGCGATCGGATGCCAACACATCCCAAGGCGGAAGGTCTGCCAAAGTTGCCTCGAACAGCCCCTGCTTGCCCCCGAAATAGCGCGATACCAGTGCCGCATCGACGCCCGCCGCGCCGGTGATGTCGCGGACAGAGACGTTGGAATACCCGCGCGTCCAAAAAAGTTCGCGCCCTGCCTGCAGCAGTTTTTCTTTGGTCGAGATGGGTTTTGTCATCCTGTCTTTCTAATGGGTGAAAAAATTGGCGTCAACAATCGTTGACAGCCTGCCGTGGCTGACTTAAGGAGTCGTCAACACTTGTTGACATCCCTATGGAGAACCTCATGTCAAACACAGCCCTCATCACCGGCGCTTCTTCAGGCATTGGCGCAGAATTCGCCCGCTATCATGCACAAAAAGGCGGTGACCTTGTCATCGTGGCGCGCCGCCATGCGCCGTTAGAGGCGCTGAAGGCGGAACTTGAAGCGGCCCATGGCGTGCGCGTGACGGTCATCGCCAAAGATGTCGGCACCCCCGCGCAGGCCACCGCAGTTTATGACGCGGTGAAAGCCCAAGGGATTCAGGTGGATATCTTGGTCAACAACGCCGGTTTCGGCGGCCACGGTGGCTTTCTTGACCGCGATCTTGCGAAAGATCAGGCGATGATTGATCTGAACATCTCGGCGCTGGTGACGCTCAGCCACCTTGTCGGCACAGAGATGAAAACCCGCAAGAGTGGCAAGATGTTGCAGGTCTCTTCGACCGCCAGTTTCCTGCCCGGCCCCTATCAGGCCGTATATTACGCGACCAAGGCATTTGTGACCTCGTTCAGTCAGGCAATTGACCAGGAACTGCGCAAAGATGGCATTACCTCAACCGCGCTGTGCCCGGGCCTTGTTCACACGGAATTTGTGGCCTCGGCGGATTTGGCAGGCACTGGGCTTGCCAAACAAAAAGGGGCCACGGCGGCTTCGGTCGTGAAATGCGGTTATGACGCCATGATGAAGGGCGCGTTGATTGCGATCAATGAACCCCAGCTTTCCTTCATGATGAATTGGATGATCCCCTTCATGCCGCGCCGGATGGTCTTGAAGATGATCGAGAAGATGCAGACGAAATAACCCGGTTGCATGGTGCCTGGGCAGGCCAGTTTGACCTGCCCCGGCAGCCTTTTCGGCGACGGGCGCAGAATTTGATCAAATTCCTTGAGCACCATCGGGTTTGATCATATCCTGCGGCCAAAGCCCCCAGACTCGGGGGCGCAGACGCCCGAAGGGATGACCATGAACAAGATCACCAATCACATGCCCACCGCCGAATTGCAGGCGCTGGATGCCGCCCATCACATGCACCCCTTCACCGCCAATACCGCCTTGGGCAAGAAGGGCGCGCGGATCATGACGCAGGGCAAGGGTGTCTGGCTAACCGACAGCGAGGGCCACAGGATCATTGATGGCATGGCCGGCTTGTGGTGCGTGAACATCGGCTATGGCCGCCCCGAACTGGGCGATGCCGCAAAGGCCCAGATGGACCAGCTGTCCTATTACAACACCTTCTTCCAAACCAGCCACGTGCCGGCCATCGCCTTGGCCGCCAAGCTGGCCGAACTGGCACCCGAAGGGATGGACCACACCTTCTTTGCCGGATCCGGATCAGAAGCCAATGACAGCAATATCCGCCTTGTGCGCCGCTATTGGGATGTGAAGGGCCAGCCTGAAAAGCGCGTCATCATCGCGCGGACCAATGGCTATCACGGCTCTACCATCGGGGGCGGCTCGCTTGGTGGGATGGCGGGCATCCATGCCCATGGCGGTAAACTGGCAGGCATCGTCCATATTGGCGAGCCGAACTGGTGGGAACAGGGCGGCGACATGACGCCCGAAGCCTTTGGCCTGATGCGGGCGCAAGAACTGGAAGCGATGATCCTGAACCTTGGCGTTGAAAACGTCGCCGCCTTTATCGGCGAGCCTATTCAGGGCGCGGGCGGGGTTATCATTCCGCCCTCAACCTATTGGCCCGAAATTCAGCGCATCGTCGACAAATACGGCATCTTGCTTATCGCGGATGAGGTCATCACCGGCTTTGGCCGCACCGGCAACTGGTTCGGCAGCCAGACCTTCGGCATCAAGCCCCATATCATGACCATCGCCAAGGGCCTGTCGTCGGGCTATCAGCCGATCGGCGGCTCTATCGTCTGTGACGAGGTGGCCGAGGTCATCGGATCTGACGAATTCAACCACGGCTACACCTATTCCGGCCATCCGGTCGCGGCGGCGGTGGCCTTGGAAAATCTGCGCATCATGCAGGAAGAAAAGATCGTCGAGCATGTGCGTGACGTGGCCCACCCCCATCTGAAGGCCAAATGGGAAGCGCTGACCGATCATCCGATGGTGGGCGAGGCCAAGCTGGTTGGCCTGATGGGCTCTATCGCGCTGACCCCGAACAAGGCAACCCGCGCCAAATTTGCCGCTGATGCCGGCACTGTGGGCTACAAGACCCGCGAGCGTTGCTTTGCCAATGACCTTATCATGCGCCATGTCGGCGATCGGATGATCATCGCCCCCCCCTTGGTGATTACCCCTGACGAGATTGACGTGCTTATCACCCGCGCCCGCAAGTCGCTGGATGAGGCCTATAAGATCGTCAAGGACGAAGGGCTTTTCGTCGCGCGCTAGCGCAAACCAGCCGGGGCAGGGGGGGGCAGCCGCCGCCCCTTAACTGCCGTCTTGCGGGCCGTAGGATCTGGTCCAGATCCAGCTTCCCATCACAGCCAAGACGGCGGCCTGCACCGCCAGCACCTTCCAGCCAAGGCCAAGCACGACCGAAAGCCCAAACGCCGCCGCCATGGCCGTGATCGCCATGCGTTTGGCCTTGGGGCTGATCGCCCGGTAATCGCGGCAGTCGCGGTTTGACCGGCCGAAAACGCGGTGGTTCAGCAGCCAGTCATGCAACCGCGGCGAAGATTTTGCAAAACACGCTGCGGCAAGCAGCATGAAGGGGGTTGTGGGCAACAACGGCAGCATCACCCCGACAAGCCCAAGGGCCACGGCGCTTAGGCCAAGGACAATCCAGATAAGGCGCATGGGCAGGCGCTTTCTGGGTGCGAAAGGCACCCGGTCGGGCCGATCTTACAGCAGGAAAGCCGCGGCGACGAGATGGGCCTTTGCTGCGGCGACGACACGCACGACCGCTGCTTGCGAAATTGGCCCGGCGGGCAGGTTTCTTGCGTGGCCTTCCCTTTTCCGATGATGGCCCCTATAGCGATGGCAATTGCGGGATGCCCCCGCGCCCCTTGCCCGGAAAGGCCGCCCATGCGGACCATCACCACCACCGAAGACCTCGCTGCTTTTTGTGAGGCCGCCAAAGCCGAAGCCTATGTCACCATTGACACCGAGTTTCTGCGTGAACGCACCTATTGGTCCAAGCTTTGCCTGATCCAGATGGCCCTTCCCGGCAAAGACGGGGATGCGGTGCTGGTCGATCCGATCGAAGGCGCGCAGATGT